>CAYSSK010000053.1:0-26219 GCA_964433645.1 uncultured Desulfofustis sp. | reverse complement strand
CCCGTGGGGATCAACCCACAGGGTCTTGCGTTAAATAAGAACCGCTGATTTCAGCGGATAGAATTTTGGCTCCCCGGGACGGACTCGAACCGCCGACAGGGTGGTTAACAGCCACCTGCTCTACCAACTGAGCTACCGAGGATTATGGTCGAGATCTTTTCTTTGTACCGCAGGCGCCGGGACATTACAAGGGACAATGAGCCCGGTCGCCCCCGATCTCGTAGCGCGAGAATATAGCCTGAGGCCCTATGGGTGTCAACGTTTTTTTAGCCGGACCGGACGGGCCTCAGATTGCCTGCAAGACCGTGTGCTCGAGCAGGATCTTCAGGCCGATCAGGATCAGCACGATGCCGCCGGCGATCTCGATCTTGCCCTCGAAGACATGGCCGACTCGCTGGCCGAGAATAATACCGAGATAGGAGAGCACAAAGGTCACCACGCCGATGATCAGGGCCGGCGTCAGAATGGTGATATTGAGCAGGGAGAAGCTCAGGCCGACGGCCAGCGCGTCGATGCTGGTGGCCACCGACAGCAGGAAGAGCCGGCCGCCAGTCATGCAGAATTCATCGCACCGGTCTTCTTCGAGCTGGAACGATTCGTAGATCATCTTGGCGCCGATCGCCGTCAGCAGCAGAAACGCCAGCCAATGGTCATAGGCGGCGATATAGTCGCGAAAGCCGATGCCGGCCAGCCAGCCGATGACCGGCATGATGCCCTGGAACAGGCCGAACGACAGCGCAATCGTCATCGTCTGGCGCATCCCCATGGCCGTAATGGTGACCCCGCTGGCCACCGAAACGGCGAAGGCATCCATCGCCAGACCAACGGCAATCACCAGGATCGAGAATAAATCCATCGCGTCGACGACTCCTCACCGCTGTGCGCTGCTCGGCAGACAGACCAGGCGGCAGAACTCTTGCCCTGCAGCGAGAGTCGATCAATTACCGAAAAGTCCTTTCAGGGCGTTCATCGCCTCTTCCATCTTTTGCTGATCTTCCGGGGAAATGTCGCCTTGACTCTGCGGACCCAGCAGCGACTTGTTCTCTTTTTTGAAGGCTTCCGGGTCCTTGAGCATGACAATTGTCTGCTCGGCCATGACCCGGGCCATCCGGTCGGCCTCGGGATCGGGCTGGGGGTCGATGTTATCCGGGAATTGAAAATACTTCTCGGCAACCGAATCCTCATTGATCGAAACAGCCGTACTCTTCATCGAAATGCCCATCATGTTCGAGTCGGTCAGCAGCGGCACGGAGGAGCCGTGTATCGAGTAAACGGTAACGCCCATCATGGTCATCTTGTCGCACGGATAACCAAGGATCTCCCGGGCCTTCGGCTCGACGGTGCCCTGCATACCCTGCGTCATCGAGGTGCCCATGGTTTCGGCATTTTCTTCGACTGTTTTCCGCTCTTCCTCGGAGAGCTTGCTGAACTCCTCGACCATCAGCTTCTGGGGGTTGATCGATTTGGTCCCCGTTTGTTCCTGGAGATCAAAGGAATAGAGCCAATCCGGATCGGTGATTTCCACCGTCCTGTTATTCATGGTCATACCGAACATCGAGGCGGTGGTGGTACGGTAGCTGGCGGTTCGCCGGCCATGGTCCTTGATATAAAGCACTTCCTCGCCGGTCTCCATGCCGCTGAGCTCGTAGGTGATGGTTGCCTCGGCAAAGGGCAGTGACTGCTCCCAAGGGGTGGCGCTCGCCCCGAGAGGCGGCAACAGAGCCAGCAGCAGCGAAACAATACCTACTCTTATTCTTTTCATCATTCCTCCCTCACCGAATCGGCGGTTGACGGTACTCGGCGGGCTTTAACCCATGAGATTGAAACAGCGGGCGGCGTTCACCACCTGCTCATCATCCATATAAAAATGCGGGGCTACCCGGACATAACCGCCCCGCTCGGTAACGATTACATTCTGCCTGGCCAACTGTCTAACCAGCGCTTCGGCACCTCCCTCCGCAACAATGCTGAGAATGCCGGAACGATGCGCCATATCGAAACGTAGCGGCCGGAAGCGATCCCGATCCAGGTGATCGAGAAACAGGTCCTGGAGCCGGAAGACCTCATCCCGGATCGACTCGATCGGGTAGCGGTTAAAGATGTCTTCGGCAATGACCGCAAAGGCGGCGACATGGTCCCAGGGGATAGTCGAAAATTCGAATAATCTGCCATCGGCAAACGGGTTCCAGCGATGATCGAGATAGTCGAATTGCTGCTGCATCATGCCCGGCCCGGCCAGCACCGGGGAGATTTTTTCCCGCAACCGGGCGTCGGTGTAGAGCACCGCGGCGCCCTTCGGCCCCATCAGCCACTTCCAGCCCGAGGCGGCTATCGCGGCAATGCCCCAGGACTCCGGGTAGAGCGGCAGGCAACCAAGACTCTGGGCGGCATCGACGATCAGATCGATGCCCCGTTCCCGGCAAAAGGCCCCGAGTTGTGGAAGGTCGGCGGCAAAACCGCTGGCGAATTGGACATGACTGACGGCCACAACCCGGGTTCGGGGGCCACAAACCTTTTCCAGATCGGCAAATCGCCAACCGGTCGGCCGGCCGGCCGGCTCAAAATCGGCAACCGGGGAGCGATCCGGCAGCAGAATCAGCTCAACACCGCGTCGCTGTTGCAGCGCCCAGGGGTAGTGATTGCTCGGGTATTCATGGATATAGCTGATAATCTGGTCGCCCGGCTCGAAAGGATAGCCGTTGGCCAGCTGGCAGAGCGCTTCGGCCGTGGAATGGACAAAGGAGATATTGTCCGCCGTGGTGCCCAGCAGCGCGCCGAAACCGTTACGAAAACGCGGCAACAGATCCCCGAAGGAAGCCATTGCGGTCACGCCGCTTTCCACCAGACTCTGCTGAAAACCGGCGGCAGCGGAAGCAGCACCGACATAGAGCGGAGAAACAGCACAATGACTGAGAAAGCAATACCGCTCCTTAACGGGAAAAAGCGTCTCGTTCTTTTCAAACATAAAGCCTCCGGAACGAACCAAGGTCGGCGCAGTCACCATCGACGACACGAATCAGCTCTGCCGCACGAATGATGCTTTATCGCATTTCGAGTCATTGTAAAACAAAATCCTTTGAAAACAATCAGGCAACGTGAAATAATACCATTAATGCTTATCTTGACTGTGAGAATAACCGTTTACGGCCACCACTCTTCTTTCGCGTGAGTCGTTACGGAAATGTCGTTCAGGAGATCAGAAAAGCGGACGACCCGATTCGGAGCTTTTCTTGCGCATATCTTCTCTATTGCCGACTCCCATCCGGTCCGTCCGCGGCGAGATCAACCATAATCGCCCTGGAGGACCGCCATGACCCGTTCCGTCGATATCATCGATACCCCGTCTTTGAGCATCCCGGCCGTATACCGGGAACGCGTTCGCCGTTCACCGGACGCCCCGGCCTACCAGTTTTATGATCCGCATTCCAGCACCTGGCATCATCTCACCTGGTCGGAGACGGAAACCCGGGTCGCCCGGTGGCGCGCCGGGTTATTCGGAGAAGCGCTGGAACGCGGCGACCGGGTGGCCGTCCTGCTGCCCAACGGGATCAACTGGGTCTGTTTCGACCTGGCCTCCCTGTCACTCGGACTGGTCGTGGTGCCACTCTATGCCAACGATCGGCCGGATAATATCGCGTATATCCTCGAGCAGACCGAGGTTACGCTGCTGCTCTGCCCCGGCCCCTTCTACCGGGAGAAAATCAGCCCATCGACCGGCGCCCTGCCCGCGCTCCGACGCGTCATCACCGTCGACGACGAGCAGACCGGGGTACCGGACCGAGCGGCGGATCAGCGGGTCGTCAGTCTCGCCGACTGGCTGCCGGTCGACGGCCGGGAAGCAGGCGACCTGCCGACCGACGAGGAACTGGCCACCATCGTCTACACCTCTGGTACCACCGGCCGGCCGAAAGGAGTCATGCTCAGTCATCGCAACATCGTCACCAATGCGGCCGCCGGACTGTCCTGTATCCCGATATACCCCGAAGATCTGCTGCTCTCGTTTCTGCCGCTGTCGCACATGCTCGAACGCACGGCCGGTTATTACCTGCCGATGATGGCCGGGGCAACGGTGGCCTATGCCCGATCGATCCAGCAACTCTCAGACGATCTGGCCGAGGTCAGGCCGACGGTACTCGTCGCGGTGCCGAAAATTTTCGAGCGGCTGCACAGCAAGGTGCGCATCAAGCTCTCCCAGGAGTCGGCCCTGAAACGGAAATTGTTCACCCTGGCCGCCGATATCGGCTGGCGACGCTACCTGCACAGCCAGCACCGGGCCCACTGGTCCCCTGAATTCCTGCTGCAGCCGCTGCTCGACGCGGTGGTCGGCGCCAAGGTCCGTGAGCGGCTCGGCGGCCGGCTGCGCATCGTGATCAGCGGCGGCGCCGCCCTGTCCTTCGAGGTGGCGCGCACCTTGATCGGGCTGGGAATCAGGATCTATCAGGGCTACGGTCTGACCGAGACCAGCCCGATCGTCAGCGTCAACCGTCTGGAAGACAATCGCCCCGAAGGAGTCGGGCCACTGCTGCCGGGGGTTGCCGCCAAAACAGGGGAGTACGACGAACTGTTGGTCCGCGGCAACAACGTGATGCTCGGCTATTGGCGCAATCCGGAAGCAACCGCCAAGGTGCTCGATCAGGACGGCTGGTTGCGTACCGGAGACACGGCACGGATCGAAGACGAGCACCTGCGCATCACCGGCAGGCTGAAAGAAATCCTCGTGCTGAGCAACGGGGAGAAGGTCTCGCCGACCGACGTCGAGACCGCCATCGCCGCCGATCCGTTGTTCGAACAGAACCTGGTGATCGGGGAGGGGCGTCCCTATTTGACGGTGCTGGCCGTTCTCAATCCGGAACTCTGGAAACAACTCGCCGCCCAGGTTGGCGTCCCCGATGACGAAATGTCGCTGGCCGACCAGACCGTGAGAACCATGTTGTTGCGGCGTATCGAGGGATGTCTGAAACAGCTCCCCGGCTTCGCCTGGATCAAGGATATCCACCTCAGCCTGCAACCGTGGACGGTGGAACAGGGCTTTTTAACCCCGACCATGAAACTGCGCCGGAAAAACATCCTGTCGGCCTTTCACGACGAGGTTGAGCGGCTCTACCAGGCTTGAGCCGGCCGTTCGGCCGCCACACCCGTTTTTATTCGAAGCGCTGGAACTCGCGCATGAACCGGCGGTCGATCCGGTCTTTGATCCAGAAGGCCGGTCGGCCGCCGAACTGTACCGGCCACTTGTAGAAAATCCCGGTACCGTCGCCGAGATTGAAGATCAGCAGATAGCCGCCGCCCGGTTTGAACGGTCGCAGCCGATCGCCCTGCAGCGCGGCCATCAGATTGTCGCGCAGCACCGGGTTCTGACGCACCGCATAGACCCCCACTTTATCGAGGGGCTGGTCCTGAAACGAAATACAATCGCCGCCGCCGAATATCGTCTCAAAGGCGGTACTCTGCAAAAAGCTGTTGACCAGCATGCCGCCGTCCGGTCCGACCGGCAGGCCCGCCTGGGCAAACAGCGGAGAGGGCCGTACCCCGACAGCGACAAAGATGATATCGCAGTGATGCGCCGTACCGGCGGCGTCTTCGATCAGACCGGTTCGGACGGTGCTGACCCGGTGTCCCCGGGCAATGGTGATGCCGCGCCCGCTCAGGGACGCCTGCGCCCGGCGGCGCACACCTTCGGGGTGGTGCGGCAGCAGGCCGCTGCCGGCAAAGATCGTGAGCGACAGCGGCTTCATGCCGGGCTGCCGGCCGATGCTCCAGATATTGCCGGCGATCTCCACCGCCGACGGGCCGCCGCCGACAACGCCGATGTGCACCGCGCGCTGCGAGCCGAGTTCAATAATCCGCTGCCGGGCCTCCTGCAGACGCTCGATGGGCTTGACCGGAAAAACATCGTCCAGGGGTCCGTCGATCATCTGGCGCGGTACCTGGCTGCCCAGGTTGCAGGACAAGACATCGTAGGTGATCGACTCGCCGGAATCGAGCAGCACCCGGCGATGCTCCGGATCGATTCCGGTCACCGTGGCCCGGACGAACGTGCCGCCCTGCTTTTCCGTAACGACCCGGGTAGCAAAGCGTATCTCCTCGGGCCGATACGTACCGCCGAGCATACCGGGCCCCATGCCGGAATAGTAATGATAGTCCGACGGCCCGATTACCGTCACCTCGCAGCCCCCGGCGACGAACTCGCCGAGACCGGCCAGGGTCATCATGTGCGCATGACCGCCGCCGGCAATGACCAAACGCTTTTTCATGATCCCTCCCCACTGTCGTTCTTGTCGGCGAACAGCTCGCCCAGTTGCCTGAGGTGCTGACGTTCTTCCTCGGCAATGGCCGACAAGGCCTCTTTCATCTCGTTATCGCCGGCGCGGTCGGCGGCGCGCCGGTACAGATCGAGGGCCTGCGCCTCGATCGCCATGGCCAGTGACAGAACGTCCCCCACGTCCTGCAGATCCGGCTGATACAACTCGAGGTACTGCGTGGTTGTGAGGCCGCCTTCCAGCGCGTCGCCGGCGCTTCCTCCGGCAACGGTTCCGGCATCATCCCGGCCGTCGGTCACCTTCCGGTAATAATCGGCAATGCGCTGCTGATGCTTGACTTCGATGGCCGCCAACCGGTGAAACATCTCCCTGACGTCCTGCCGATCGACCTGCCCGGCCAGCGATTGATAGAACTCCAGCAAGGCCGTCTCCAGACCGTAGGCGACCGACAACACTTCGGCCAGCGACTCGCTGCCGGAAAACAACTCGACCCCGCTGTCTTCCGGCCCCACGGCCGTATTGCTTCGCCAGGCCTTGATACCGCCGGACAGATTGATCACTTTGGAAAATCCCTTGCCGGCCAGCATCTGCGCGGCAACCCGGCTCCTGCCTCCGATCGCGCAATAGACCAGGGTCGGCTTGTCCGGGTCGAGTTCGGCGCTGCGCTCGCCCAATTCGGCAACCGGCATCAATCGCGCTCCGGGGAGATGCCCTTCCCGATACTCAGACGGCTGCCGGACATCGACCAGCTGAAATCCGTCTTGGTCCTCCCCGTCCATATACCCTTTTGCCTCAGTGGCAGTCATCGATCGTACCGGTGTAAAAAACTGTCTCCACCCCATAATATCCCTCCATTCATCGGCGATCTTCGTGGCAGACCACGAGCCCGCTTGTTTTTTGTGTATCTACACAATTATAACGAGACCTCCCTTGGTTGTCAGCCCCGCCTGGCAAAATTTCCCGGCATCCGCCGCCCTGCCGGCAATTATCGTATGTCTGCCGGCAATGGGGTTGTCATGTCCGGCGCTACCGGCTATCTTGGCGGTGAGAAGCCCGATTCGCCCCGCCCGGCGAACTTTCCTCGATTCCGGAACGCCGAGAAACCGACACCAATGCCCCACCGACTCAATGCCACGGTGAAACTTGTTTCCGGCTACCTGCTGAGCCTGCTGCTCATTCCCGTCTATGTCAGCATGTTTCCGGTCTGGCAGCTGGTCAACGCGCACCTGCCCGGTTCGGTGATCGCCGGGTTGCCGGTCGCGCTGACCATCGGGGTCCTGCTGGCCCTCTGCCGGCTCTTTTACCGGCGGCTCCGCCGGGACACCGTCCCGTTCGGCCGGACCGCCCTGTTCACCGGCATCACCTTGTGCTGTATCGCGCTGCTGCTGCCCGAAGCGCACCTGCCGGCGAAAAAGATCCACGTCGTCGAATACCTGTTTCTGGCCCTGGTGGTCCGCTTTGCCATGGCACCGCGCCTGCAGGGCCTGGCACTGCTGACCAGCTCGGCCTGCTTCACGGCCCTGCTCGGCATCCACGACGAGTTCCTGCAGGGGCTGCATCCGGCGCGAACCTATGGGCTCAGCGATCTGCTGGTCAACACGCTGAGCGGCTTTGGCGGCAGCCTGATCTGGTATGCCTGCGGCCTGTTCCGGCGACCGGTCGGCCCGGACCTGCCGAGCCGGCCAGCCCCCGGCAGCGGACTGATACCGCTTTATCTCCTCTGGCTGCTGGCCGGCATTCTGGCCCTGGTCATCCCGGCATTCTGGTATCGCAGTACGATCATCCCGCTGTGGACAACGCTGCCGCTGCTCGGGGCGGCAGCCGGCGCCGGCCTCTGGTTTTGGCGCTTTCCGCCCGCCTGGCGGCATGGCATGATCGCCGCCGGCACCATTTCCTTGCCCCTGAACCTCTACCCGCTCCTGACCAATGTCGGTACGTTTCATTTCTATTGAGGCAACCAGCCGGAACGGTATCCACCGATCGGTCCTGGTCGCGCGCAGCCACGATCAACAGGTGTGCCGGTGAAATCCGTCGCCAACAGGTGGATCGACAGGGCGATTGTCATCATCTGTGTCGTCTCGTTCGGGTCTTGGCTGGTCGGCGTGGCCGGCTCTCCGCTTTTCCAGCCGGAGCGCCCCCCGGCAACCGATGCCGGCGATCGCGCCGCCGACCATGACCCGGCCGAACTGGCGCTGGCCCGGGCCTATTGGAACCGCTATCCCGATGTCGCCAACCACCCCTATTTCGGGGAAAACGGCATCCTCGGCACCAATGGCGCCCGAGCCCATTACCAGCTCCACGGCAAGGCGGAGGGGCGGCGCTGGGGGCCTGCCGCACCAGACGGATCTCGGGACGGAGACGTTCGCCGCTCGCCTACAGACCGCTGTAACGAAGCAGAAACAGGGCGGCCGAACAGGTAAACACGGACAGCGGCGCCAAGAGCATGATGATCGAGCCGCTGTAAAAAGGTGTCCAGCCCGCAATCTCCCTCTTTTCACCATCCATGAATGCGACAGGTGCGAATCCGCTGCACGTGTGCGCATACACAACTCCCGCGAAAAGTCGGCCGACGGCCGGAGTTCAGCCAATCAAACCTTCCCCGCTCGTCTTGTCACGGGGAAGTCATACCGAAACATGAAGCGCGGCGGTTTCTCAGCAAAAAAAACAAGACCAATAGTCGGCGTCGTGACGGATATTGGTCATCGAGGCGTTTCTCGGTTCGCCCTGAATTTTTATAATTAGAAAGAATTACAATTATATATTAATTTTCATCTGATGGTATGAAATGTGCTAGCGATAGTAATATACAAATTCCATTCAAGATGATTCCAGCGACTGCGCGCCAGAGAAATCAACTTCAGTCAATCCTCAACATGGACAACTACTGCTTACGAGCCTCTCTCTGCGCCAGGCATGATTTTTTTCAATGGGCCACGACCAAACATCCATAAACACTCCTCAACAAGAAGAGGGGCGACGAGAAACGCTGCGTTCTAAGAAAGATTCGCTTGGCGACAACGGTTACGGTTGCGACGGCACCAAAAGGACCGCAAAAGCTTTTGAAAAATCAGACGGAAACAAAGGAGGACAGTATGCCCTACGGCTATAACGGTAAGATCCTGGTTGTTGATCTGAGCTCAGGAACCCATGAAATCAGGGAGTTTGACGAGAAGTGGTATCGCACGTATTTCGGGGGAACCGGAATCGTCGGTTACACCCTGCTCACTGAGCTCTCACCGGATGTAGACCCCCTTGGACCTGAGAACATTCTGGTTTTTTCCTGCAGCGTCGTGACCGGAGCCCCGCTCGCCGGTTTCAATCGCTATTCAATCGGGGCCAAATCACCGCTGACCCATGGCTTTGCCCGGACGGAGGCGGCCGGTTTCTGGGCACCGGAGCTGAAGTTCGCAGGATTCGACGCCATCATTATCAAGGGCAAGGCAACACATCCGGTCTACCTGTGGATCAAAGACGAACACGTGGAGATCAAGGACGCTTCAGAAATCTGGGGCCTGGACAACTGGGAGACGCTTGAACGTGTGCGAGCCGATGCCGAAGATGCCAAAGTCCGCGTGGTGTCCATTGGACCGGCAGGAGAAAAATTGGTGCGCTACGCCTGCGTTCAAACCGACCTTGAACATTTCAACGGCAGAACCGGCATGGGCGCCGTCATGGGCTCGAAAAACCTGAAGGCAATTGCCGTTCGGGGAACCAACAAGATGGACCTGGCCGACCCCGAAAAGGTCAAAGAAATCGCAGCGTGGCACCGGCAACGCATCAAGGAGCACCCCCCGAACGTGGGGCTGCACAAGTTCGGTACACCAGGCCTCGTACAAGGCGTCAATGCGGCAGGGTTCCTTCCGACCCGCAATTTCAAGGAGGGCCAATTCGAAGGCGCTGATCAGCTGGCGGCGGAACATTATCACGAGACCATTTTCCACTCCCGCGGCACCTGTTACCAGTGCACCGTTGCCTGCAAGCGGCGGGTGGAGCTTGACGACGATACCTACCCGCTCGACAGGCGCTTCGGCGGTGCCGAATACGAAACTCTTGCCGCATTCGGCTCAATGCTGGCAATCGACAACCTGCCGGCAGTGGCCTATGCCAATCAGCTTTGCAACCTGCTCGGCCTCGATACGATTTCAACCGGTGTCGTCATAGCTTTTGCCATGGAGTGCTTTGAAAAGGGCATCATCACCGTTGAGGATACCGGCGGTCGATCGATTGGTTTTGGCGATGCCGAGGCAATGATCTGGTTGATCCGCCAGATTGCCGCAAAAGAAGGTATCGGAGAGACCTTGAGCCTCGGGGTAAAAGAAGCGGCCAAGGTGATTGGCCGGGGCGCGGAACGTTACGCGTTTCACATCAAAGGCCAGGAACCCGGTCTGCATGACGGACGGGGCAAAACCGGAATGGCCCTGGGCTTTGCACTCGGAGCGACCGGTGGTGACCATATCGAAACCCCGCACGATGTCGCCTTCCAGGGAGAAGGGATCAGCAAGCTTTTCCCCATGGGCCTGTTTGAGCCGGTCGATCCGATCAAGACCGACGCCGCCAAGGTCCGCTTCTTCTTTATCGGCCAGAAAGCCTGGGGCATCAACAATCTGCTCGGCCTCTGCAACTTCTGCTCGGTGCCGATCCACGCGCTGACCTTTGCCAAACTGGTTGAGGTGGTCCAGGCAATCACCGGCTGGGATACCAGCCTGTATGAAATCATCAACGGCGTTGACCGGGCCAACGTCATGTCACGAATATTCAATAATCGCTGCGGCTTCACCCCCGATGACGACACGCTGATCCGTCGCTGGTTCGAAAAAATGCCGGCAGGGCCGCTGCAGGGGCTGCGGTTTGATCCCGAGAAGTTCAAAGATTGGGTCCAGCTGTATTATCAGATGTCCAACTGGGACGAGAACGGACGACCGACCAGGGGGAGATTGGTGGAACTCGGGCTCGATTGGCTGCAGGAGGCGGAAATCAATAACACGGCCGGACATTGAACCGGCTGCTTTTCCGTATCTATTACCAATTTTACGAGATGGGAGGAATATCATGGTTATCGGCTTCATAGGTGTTGGTTTAATGGGCGGCCCGCTGGCAAGGAATTTGATCAAGGCCGGCAAGGAGGTGCTTGTCTTCGACCTCAGCCAGGAAGCGATAAAACGGACTCTGGAAGCGGGAGCCAGCGGCCGGGCCGCAGCTGCCGTGGAGGATCTTGCCGGCAGTGACGTGGTGTTCACCAGTCTGCCGTTGCCCCCGCACGTCGAAGGCCTGATGCTCGGCGAAAAAGGGCTTTATGCGAAAATGAAAAAAGGGGCTGTCCACGTTGAATTGAGCACCATCGATCCACAGACCGCTGTCGGGCTCCGGGATGCCGCTGCGGCCGGGGAAATCGGCTATCTGCAGTGCACCCTCGGCAAAACGCCGGCGCATGCTGAAAAAGCGGAAGAACCGCTGTTTATCGGAGGCGAAAAAGTCCTGTACGAGCAACTGGCCGAGTTATGGCCGATTATCGGCTCCCCCGAGTACTATATGGGCGGCGTCGAGGCATCCTGCGCCGTCAAGCTGATCAGCAATATGGTCGGCATGGCCAATCTGGCTGTTCTGGCCGAAGGGATCCGGGCGGGAGAAAAGGCCGGCATCGAGCGGGGAAAGCTCATCGAACTGCTGCAGGACACCGGCGCCCGGAGTTTTCAGATGGATGTTCGCGGTCCCTGGATTGCCGCGGACGACTTCAACAACCGCTTCGGGCTTGACCTGGCGCTCAAGGACGTTCGCCTCGGCTGCGAGATGGCCCGGGCCTGGGACCTTGACCTCAAGACCATGGAGTCGGCTCTCGATCTTTATAAAAAAGCGTCGGAAGCTGGATTCGGCAAAGAAGACTGCAACGCAGTCTACAAGGTGGCCGGTAAATAACGAATACGAGACTGTTGATGTCTGCACAGTGCGTTGCACGCAATACCAGAAAACGTGAAACCTTTCACCCCGATCACGGCGTCGTTCGGACTCGTGTTCAAATGTACCTTCTGGCCGATCATTCTGAGAACCTGTGATGGTACGCAGGTATCAGATTGACAAAACCAGCGGGCAGGGATGGTTTTTTCCGGCCATAGCCGGGATACCATCCCTGTCCGTTCTCCTTTCTCCGCACCTTTGGGCAGGCAGATGACCCTGGAAATCGAGGTCCACCTGTTTTCCATTCTCAGGGTCAACCGCTTTGCCACTGCTCGCGTTCAAGTCAGCGCCCCCGCCAGGGTGAATACCATTGTCGAGAAGTTGGGAATCAGTCAAGCGGAGATCGGCGCTGTTTTTGTCAACGGGCGGGACGGCAGATTTGAGCAATCGCTCGCCGATGGCGACCGGCTTACGTTACTACCCTGCATTGGTGGGGGATGAATCAATTGGAAAAACCGGACAAATCGATCCCGTGCTTTTTGATACGATACTGCAGGGTGGAACGAGGAATCCCGAGCATTGCCGCAGCTCCCGACTTGCCACCAAGAACTCCTCTCGTCAAAGCAAGCACTTCAACGATATGATCGCGCTCCGCCTGGGCGAGGGTAAACAACCCCTGCTGGGGAGTGACTGCGGCCAGGGTGTTGGGAAAGGTTCTCCTGATTTGATCTTTTGATACTTTTTCTCCCGGCCGCAGAATAATGAGTCGTTTCACCAGATTTTTCAACTCCCGGACATTTCCGAGCCATTTATGGCGCATTAAAAGATCGATCGCTCCAGCCGAATAAACGGGCGCCTTCCGGTGCATTCGTGCCGCTTCGTTGCGGTTGATATTTTCGATGAGGAGCGGAATGTCCTCGGGTCTCTCGCGTAACGGGGGGACGTGGATCGTCACCGTTTCAAGGCGATAAAACAAATCCTGCCGGAAATCCCCGTCTCGCACACGTTCCAGAAGATCCTGGTTCGTGGCGGCAATGATCCGCACGTCAACCTTGGTCGACATACTTTCCCCAACCCGCTCGAACCTCTGTTCCTGCAGCACTTGAAGCAATTTTGCCTGCAGTACCATCGGCAGGTCACCCACTTCATCCAGAAAAATAGTACCGCCGTCAGCGAGTTCGAAACGGCCGAGTCTGCGGCTATCGGCGCCGGTGAACGCCCCTTTGGCATGGCCGAACAGTTCACTTTCGAACAATGAAGTGGTGAGCCCGGGACAGTTGGTCTTGACGAACAGATTGTCCACCCTGCCGCTCTGGTCATGGATCAGGCGCGCAAGAAAATCTTTACCGGTCCCTGTCTCGCCGGTGATCAGGATGTTTTCGTCGGTGGCGGCAACCTGTTCGACAATTTGCATGACATCCTGCATCTGCTTTGACGCGAAGAAAAAGTCATTTTTTTGATAATCACGCTCGTGACTCATCAAGTACTGTTTTTCCTCGAGAAGATGTAAATTTGACTGGTGCAGAGATGTATAGGCAAGCATATTGTCAACGGCAATCGCGATCTGCTGGGAGACCGCTTTAAAAAACTCCGCCAGCTCCGAAATGCGGGGCGGAGATATTCGAAAACTCAAATGAACCGTTCCCAGGGTCCGGTCTCTGATGATCAACGGAAAAACCATGGTTGAGTTGAGACCGGCTTTTACCAGCTCACCTACGGAGCTGAGATCGGTATATCTCGAAAGATCATCGAAAATCGCCGGCTGGCCGGATTGAATTGCGATCTTGGCGATCGCTCCGTCGGCAAGAGGTCTCGATTTTCGGGCTATGACGCCTCCCGGCTGGATACCGTCGGCTGCGGCAAAATACGCGATCGATTGATTTTTCGAATCATAGAGAATGATGCACATCCGGTCATATGCAAAATACCGGAACAGCTCCTGAGCCAAGGCACGAAACAATTCATCCTTGCTCTTCCTGGTTGCGATAGCGTTGTTGATTTCCAATAAAATTTTATACCTGGACTCAATATCCCAAAGCATGCCCATATGTTCCCATGTTTTTCAGAGAGAGTATGTTCAGCACCAATCATACACCCTCTGCCAACACGATCACAAGACGAATATTGGTCACGGTGCCGATTATTCAGCGGCAATCCACGTTCTCTATGACGCCTGCTCACTGCAGGTGGACTACGGCAGGGCCTTTGCAAGCTCCTATAGAAAAACTGATTAGTGGCGCTCATTTTGCAGATAAATTTAAACCCCCTTATTTCTGCTCCTGATACGACGGAGGATCTCCATGCACGAACAGGCAGCGAAGTATCCGGTTTTCATCAATGGTGAATGGTATGACAGCGGCACTTACAAAACCGTCCATAACCCGGCTGACGACACCGAAATCGCCCACGTCTCCTGGGTAGACCGGCAGGCCGTTGCCAAGGCGCTGGCGACGGCAGAAACGGCATTGGCCCGTTGGAGCAAAAAGACGGCCAAAGAACGTGGAGAGTATCTCCGTGCCCTGGCCGATGAGATACATCGGCGCAAGGATGTCTTTGCCCGGCTCATAACCATGGAAAACGGCAAACCACGTGCCCAGTCGCTGGGCGAAGTCGCCATGAGCGTCGATCACCTTCTCTGGTTTGCCGAAGAAGGACGTCGCGCCTATGGCAGAGTCATTCCACACCAGGCAGAAGGGAAAAGGCACCTGGTGATCAGGCAACCGATCGGCGTGGTTGGCGCCATTGCCCCGTGGAACTTCCCCCTGGTACTCGCCGTCCGCAAAGTAGCCCCCGCCCTTGCCGCAGGCTGCCCGGTGATTCTGAAACCGGCTTCGGCGACACCTCTTTCGTCTCTGGAATTGGCCCGCTGCGTCGAAGCCGTCGGGCTGCCCTCAGGAATCTTTCAGCTGGTTTTCGGGTCGGCACCCGAGATTGCCTCGGAATTTCTGAGCAACCCCATCTGCCGCAAAATCAGCTTTACCGGCTCAACCGAAGTTGGCAGATCACTCATCACAGGCGCCGCCGCCAACTGCACCAGGCTTTCCCTTGAACTCGGAGGCAACGCTCCGCTCATCATCTTCGCGGATGCCGACCTTGATAGCGCGGTCGAGGGCGCACTTATCACAAAATTCCGCAATGGCGGGCAGTCATGCATTGCCGCCAATCGAATCTATGTCCAACACCCCATCTATGATTCCTTTGTCGAACGATTGGCTGGCCGGGTTCGAAGTCTCAAAGTCGGGGATGGCTTGACAGAAGGGGTCGAAATCGGTCCGATGATTGACAAACAAGCACTGGATTCGGCTATCCGGATGATAGAGCAGACCGTTGCCGAAGGCGCCAGACTGCTGGTCGGAGGTCGGCGCCTGGGCGATCGAGGCAATTTTATCGAACCGGCTTTACTCGCCGACGTCAAACACCATGCTTCATGCATGAAACAGGAACTATTCGCCCCGGTTGCGGTTGTCTGTCCATTTACCAGCGAGCAAGAAGCGATCGACCATGCCAACGATACCCCGTTCGGCCTTGCCGCTTACGTCTATACCCGGGATCTGAACCGGGCCTTTCGTCTCTCGGAAAAACTGGAGGCGGGGACGATCGGTATCAACGATCCCGTACCGTCCACCAGCAACTGTCCTTTCGGAGGACTCAAACAGAGCGGGTGGGGAAGAGAATTAGGCAGTGAGGGGCTTGATAGTTACTTGGAGACCAAACATGTGTCGATCGCCGGGATCGGTTGATCGAGCGCTCTCATTGCCCACAATTCAAACAATAGGCCGCATGCCGCCGGGAACGGCACATCTCAAGCTCATTGCTGTTCGGTACCGCCCATGCCTCTTTGCTTCGGAATCACAACCACTATTGGGCACAGTGCCGACTATTGGGCTTGATCCTGGCAGCCCCAATGACCTCAAAGAACATAAGGTGTTGCAATAAAACAACAAACAACGAACTGTCATCTGGCTTCTCTTTTGCAAGTACTTTGTTGCCGGAAGTTCTTGGACTCATGGAGCGTTGCTTGCCTATATCTCTCTCTGACACACGTTTACCGATACCTGCCCATGGAGAAGAAGCCATGCTTGGCGACGAAGGTCTTTTGCATAAAATGCAGGCTGGGGCAATGTCTGTGGAACTCAGCAGTATTGACTCGCGAACTTCTGTAAAGCTTCAAGCCCCAGCAAAGAAGAAAGGGATTTGGTTTCAGCGATGCACCCTGAGAAAAACACCCGCACAAGCCGAAAAAGCCGAAGAGTTGATGTTCATTGGCGGATACAAGGAATTATTCAGTAAACCACAGGATATCTGACCCATTATCGGTCAACCCGCTTGCTCCATGGGGGCGAGGGGGCATCAGTCGCCGGGTATGGCAAAGAGGACTGTAACGCGTCTATGAGGTGATCGGTACGTGACCCATTGAACATGGTTTCCGGTAAGAAAGGAACTAAAAAACATATGCATACAAGGTGGCGGAGACATGACTACTCAACCAGAAAATTTCAGACTTAAAGGATGGACCCGAATCGCGATAGCTATAGCCGCAGGCTCGTTCGGCCTCTATGTGCTGAATATACTGATCGGGAAAGCTAATATCGTTTATGGGTTGAAGCTGTTTCATTTTGGGAGTGTTGCCGAGTTCCTGATTCTCCTTCTGGCATCTGTATCTTTTGTAGCAGTTACGTTATACGCAGAGAAAAAATCGAAGTCAAACCCTGAACCAGATGAAAAAGAGGTGAGCCAATAAACGACAATGTGTATGCGCAGAGAAAAAACCGAAGTCAAACCCTGATCCAAATGAAAAAGAGGTGAACCAATGAGCGACAATGTAAAAAATAATGAAATCAAATCAGAAGATCGACGCCGTTTCATGGAGTTGAGCGCAAAATTTGGCTTTACTGCTGCTGCACTTGCTTTGACCAATGGGTTTGTTGGAGCTTCCAGTGCTGAAGCGGCTGCGGTTACATCCAATGAGGAAAAAGAACGGCAGGACAGTGCCAAATACATCATGAATGTGGCTACCGCCTACCGGCTCGGTGCATCACGCACGTACCCCATTATGCAGCTCGATTTTAAAGAAAACGTGCAAAATGCCACGAATGGGCAGGTGTATGTCAAACTTGCACCGGCAGGACAGCTCGGCGCAGGGAGTGCTTTGGTTCAAAAAGTTCAGTCGGGCACCATCCAGGCGGCCCAGCACTCCATTGCCAACTTTGCCCCCTTTGCCCCGGCTGCTGACGTAATTAATATCCCCTATTGGTGTGGTGAAAACCAGCGTTTTATCAATTTGGTTACCTCGTCCGTCTGGAAAGAAGAAATCAATCCCAAAATTGAAGCCAAAGGATTTAAGGCGTTATGGTATGTGTGTATTGACCCCAGAACATGCGCAATCCGCAAAGGCGTGGATGGACCGATAAAGACTCCCGACCAGCTGAAAGGCCTCAAGTTTCGAGTCCCCGGGTCAAAAATTCTTCAACAATTCTATCAACTCGCTGGAGCAAATCCCACTCCGGTTGCATGGGGCGAAACATCCTCTGCCATAAAACAGGGTGTTGCAGATGCGTTGGACCCCTCTGTCGAAGCACTTTTAGTTTTCGGCTTCAAGGAGATTCTCTCCAGCGTTACGTTTAATGCGGCCGTACCCGATTCTCAAGTCTATTCCTGCAATATGAAATGGTTCCAAAGCCTTCCCGCCGATGTCCAGGAAGGTATAGAATTTGCCAGCGAAGTTACCAGCAGACAGAACCTTGCCAAGGTTCCTGCTGCGCGTAGTTATGCAATGGCCGAAATGGCTAAAGAAGGCGTCGAATTTTATGTGCCAACCGACGCAGAAAAAGAGCAGTGGGTTGCCCAGACCGGAGCACAGCTTCCTGCCTGGGATGCCATCAAGAAAGAGCTGGTTGGTTCACTTGCCAAGTTTGATGAGTTAGCAGAGGCTGCCAACACCTACAACAATTATTACGTTCATGACATTTAACCGCTGGTAAGACTGAAATGGCCCGCTTGCGCGCAAGCGGGCCATTTCAGTCGATAACGAAGTAGGGGTGATTTTATGCGGTTTAAAAAAATTCTGGAAGAGATTGATAAAAATGGTGAGCGTTATCTGCTCTTACCTCTGTATGCCCTGATTGTAAGCACTATTTTTATGGAAGTGGTGAGGCGCAGTTTACTCTCATATTCTTCGATCTGGGCTGAAGAAATCGCCAGGTACGCATTTATCTACGTGGCATGGATCGGCGCTTCGGCTGCCATAAAGCAACGAGCGCATATTCGCATTGATGTTATTTTGAACATCTGCCCTCCAAAAGCACGCGCTCTTCTGTATATTTTTGGAGATATTGTCACATTGATCCTTGCTGTCATCGCCATATACATGTCAATGGAACCGGTGCTGAACTCCATCCATTTTGGCTCTGTTACCCACGGACTCAGAATCAGTCATGCCCTTTTTCTCGCCGCCGTTCCAATAGGCTTTGCCATGATGGTCTTTCGTCTCCTGCAATCCATAAAGCGAGACTATAATGACTTGAAAGCCGGGCGCCCAGTATTTGAGGGCAGCAAACTCTTTGACTAACAAAAGGAGCTGACAGACAATGTATCATATGCTGCAACAACAGGAACTGGTACTCGGCTGGGAGTTTTATGTACCTCTTGCAGGGATGGTCATCTTGATACTTTTAGGGGTCAGAGTTTGGGCTGTTCTCGGACTTGGCTCCGTGATAATGTTGATGACAACCGGGGTTTTACCACCAACACTGCTCGGAGAATCCTTGTTTGAAGGTGTTGATCACTTTGCCCTGATAGCCGTACCACTTTTTATTCTCACCGGGGATGTCTTAGTGCGTACGGGGTTGTCCATCAAACTTCTGGAAGTGGCGGAGGCAACGATGGGATGGCAACGGGCGGGGCTTGGCACTTCCACCGTCCTCGGGTGTGGTTTTTTTGCCTGTATTTCCGGCTCTGACGCTGCCGATGCTGCCGCGATCAGCAGGATAACCATAGACCGTCTTGTCGCAAAAGGCTACCCCAAAGGCTACGCCTGTGCAATGGTGGCCGCTGGAGCATGCACGGGAATACTTATCCCCCCCTCAATTGCATATATTATTATAGGCCTGATTCTTGGCATTGGTGCCTCTACCTTATTTCTTGCTGCAGTCATACCGGGGATAATGATCCTAGTCACAGTAATGATTACCAATACTTTGGTAAACCGCTTTAAGGGGTACGAAATCTCAAATGTTGGTTTTGATTTCAAACACTGGCTCAAAACCGTCTATTCAGCTCGCTTTGCCTTGCTCATTCCATTCGTCATCCTTGGTGGGATTTACTCTGGCTTATTTACTCCAACAGAATCGGCCGCAGTCGCTGTAATGATAACAATTATAATCGGTTTTTTCCAAGGCACGTTATCTCTGAAAGATTTTCCTGGAATGCTTGAATCTTCTGCAAAAGTTAACGGAGTTATCGTACCGATCATAGCAATGTCGCTCCCCCTTGCACAAACGCTGGCTTCGCTTCAGGTACCGCAATATTTTGTCTCCGGCATAACAGGAATAACGACTAACATGTATCTGATTATACTTTTAATGCTGCTTATGCTCATAATTGCCGGTTGCGTCATGGAAACTACCCCGAATATTGTCATCCTCTCACCGCTTCTCCTGCCTCTTGCCTTGGAGATAGGTATGAACGAGATTCATTTCTGTATCTTTATGATTAGTGCTCTCGGTGTCGGTTTTATTACTCCACCCATGGGACTAAATCTTTTTGTACTTTCAGGAGTGACCGGGACTTCTGTGATGGCAATATCACGACATGCAATTGTATTTGTGGTGGCAATGTTGATTACGGTGTTGCTGATTGCGTTTATTCCGGCGCTGTCATTGTGGCTGCTTTAAATTGAGCGGATTGCATGAGGCGCGCCATGAACGTGGAACTGAAATACGGCCTAAAAACGATTACCATCCAGATCCCGGATAAAGCCGAGGTGCGTATTCTCGAGCCGAACCGGATGCCATCACTGCCGTCGGTTCAAGCAGCGCTTTCCGAGGCTCTGGCAAAAAGAGACATGGCGGAAAATGACGCTCTGCAGCGCGCCGCTCATCCAAGAACGGTAGCTATTGCCATCCCGGATGAAACCAGGCCGTTGCCCGTAAAAACCATCCTGCCGGTGCTTTTTGCGTGGCTGTTGCAAAAGCTGCCGGCTATACGACCCTCCGCGATCACCATCATCATCGGTGGAGGCCTTCACCCACCCTTGACCAAGGCCGATATTGATCGGCTTATTCCGGAAGAAATAACAAAAGGCTGTCTGGTGCTGTCCCACGACGCCAACAACAGTCAATTGGCGGATTACGGCCGCACCAGCCGAGGGACCCCGATCCTGATCAACTCCTCTTTTGCAGCGGCCGACTTTAAAATCGCCGTCGGGCAGATAGACCCGCATCAGTTCGTCGGTTTCACCGGCGGTTCCAAAGGCGTGGTGATAGGCTGTGGTGGCGCAGCCACCATCGAACACAATCACTCGCTCATGTTCGACGACAAAGCACAAGTTGGCGTGCTCCACGGCAACCCCGTTCGGGAAGACCTGAATGAAGCGGGGGAGAAAATCGGCATCGACCTGGCCATCAACTGCGTTATGGCTCCAACCAAAGAAATAATAGCGATCCTTGCCGGTAAACCGCTCGAGGTTCTGCAGGACGGAGCCGAACTCTGCGCATCTTTGTACGGCGTTGAGATCGACCGGAAATTCGACATCGTGGTTGCCAGCTGCGGCGGTCACCCGAAGGATATCTGCCTCTACCAGGCGCAGAAAGGGCTGAATCTGGCGTCCCAGGCAGTCAAGACGGGCGGGCAAATCCTGCTGCTGGCGGCTTCTTCGCAAGGTGTCGGTGATGATGTGTATTTTGATTACGTTTCACAATTCACCACCCCGAAAGAGGTAATCGACGATTTCCGCAAGCAGGAATTTCGAATGGGCGCCCATAAAGCATACTTGTTTGGAAGAACGCTCACCCAATACGATGTGGCCGTGTTTTCCGAGCTCGATCCGGGCATTTTAAGAAAATGTCATCTGCGGGCAGCAGATCCAACCAAGATTATTGCCGAATGGGTCACCGATTTCACCTCTACGCCACGAGTCGGGGTGGTTCCCAATGCGAACACCACCTACTTTTATCAGCGCGGAGATCGCTTGTGAGAACCCGGGAGCACACCATCCACGAGAGATCATGTCCGCCTGAGACACTGAAGCTCCGTTTGGCGTCCGGTTTGCGCTCACCTGCCGGCGACTGCCATGAAATCGCCCAACACGATTGGTGACTGCCGACAATACTGGTCGGCGGTCAGAGCATAAAAACATCAGCACCCGGAACCAGCTGCGGGTAAAGGAGGTTTGTTGCAGTACGTGTAGCAGTATCTTTTTTTTAGGCGGTCAGAAAGCAAATTCGATTTCTGTCCGTTTTCATCGATATCTTTCTCATTATCAGGAGGCATGTATGGCTATCGATTTTTTAGTGCATGAAGCAGCAGACGGCGTCGGCGTCGCAGTAGTAGAAGGACTGCAAGCCGGCCAGGAGATCACCGGTTGGGTCATGAAAGAAGATGATACCATCACAGTCAAGATCATCAGCGATATCCCGATTGGCCATAAAGTGGCCCTGAAGGATTTTGCCGAAGGCGACACGGTCATCAAGTACAACACAGATATCGGCAAGGTTGTCGCTCCGATCAAAAAAGGCGAACATCTGCACGTTCATAACGTCAAGACAAAGAGGTGGTAGACAATGGGAGATAAAATTTTTGGATATCGACGTGAAAACGGCCGAGTAGGAGTGCGCAACCACGTCATCATTTTGCCCTTGGACGATTTGTCCAATGCGGCATGCGAGGCAGTGGCCAACAACGTCAAAGGAACAATGGCAATTCCTCACGCTTACGGCCGGCTTCAATTTGGCGAAGACCTCGAGCTGCATTTCAGGACCTTGATCGGAACCGGATGCAACCCCAACGTCGCCGCGGTGGTGGTGATCGGCATCGAGCCGGTCTGGACCAATCGGATCGTGGAGGGTATTGCCGCAACCGGCAAACCGGTAGCCGGTTTCGCCATCGAGAAGAATGGAGATCTCAATACCATCTGCGACGCCTCCCGCAAGGCCATGGAGTTTATGCAGCTGGCCACCGAGTATCAACGAGTCCCGTGCGATGTCAAAGACCTGTGGGTTTCCACCAAGTGCGGAGAATCGGACACGACATCGGGCATCGCCACCAATCCGACGGTCGGCAATGCGTATGACAAACTCTACGAGAACGGCAACACCCTGTTGTTCGGCGAGACCACCGAATTGACCGGAGG
Organism: uncultured Desulfofustis sp.; assembly: GCA_964433645.1. Classification (GTDB taxonomy): domain Bacteria; phylum Desulfobacterota; class Desulfobulbia; order Desulfobulbales; family Desulfocapsaceae; genus Desulfofustis. The sequence goes on along the minus strand of CAYSSK010000053.1, from coordinate 3,719 downwards.
CGAGCACCTCGTGCTTGAGCGTTGTGCCAACGATCAAGTACGCAAGGATTTCCAGTTCTATTTCGATCGCTATATGAAAGTCGTTGATGATCACAAGACCAACGACCTTTCTGACTCGCAGCCCACCAAAGGCAACATCGAAGGCGGCTTGACCACAATCGAGGAAAAAGCTCTGGGCAATATCCAGAAGATTGGTCGAAAAGCCCCGATTGTCGGCTGCCTGGAGAAAGCGGTCGCTCCCACCGGTCCCGGTTTGTGGTTTCAGGACTCCTCGTCTGCGGCGGCCGAACAGGTTACCTTATGCGCCGCGTCCGGTTTCGTGGTCCATTTTTTCCCGACCGGCCAAGGCAATATTATCGGCAATCCGATCCTGCCGGTTATCAAGCTCTGCTCTAATCCGCGTACCTTGCGGACCATGAGTGAACATTTCGATGTCGACGTCTCAGGTCTTCTTCGCCGAGAGATTGACATGGATCAGGCGGGTGACAAGCTCCTTGAGATGATGATCCGTACCGCCAACGGCCGATTGACCGCGGCTGAAGTACTCGGACATCGCGAATTCATCATGACCAAGCTGTATGAAAGTGCGTAAAAGTCAACCAAATCAGTAAAATATAGAGCGTAAATGCCGGTTGGTAATTTAACCGACCGGCGTTGCGTTTCATGAGGAGGTTACGATATGAGATTGATTACCAGTATGTTATCCTGCTTGGCCGTTTTTGGGCTGCTAACTGTTCCTGCTCTGGCAGAATTTCCTGAAAAACCTATTAATTATTCTATACCCTTCGGCCCTGGTGGGCAGTCCGATCTGGAGGCCCGCCGGCAGCAGCCGCTCCTCGAAGACATTCTTGGCCAGAAAGTCATTGTTCAATATAAACCAGGCGGCGGCGGTTCAGTCGGCTGGGCAGAACTGATCAATAAAAAGCCGGATGGCTATTTCATCTCCGGTATCAATATTCCACATATTATTCTTCAGCCACTTGCTCGAGGTAACGCCGGTTACACTACCGAGCAGCTTGAACCGATCGCCTTTTTTCAGGCCACGCCTATTGGTCTGGCGGTATTGAAGGATTCGGAGTTTAAAACCCTCGAGGACCTGATCACCTACGCCAAGGCTAACCCTGGTGCGCTGCTAATCGGCGGTTCAGGGACCTGGTCCGGACATCATATCGCCAATCTTCAATTTGCCAAAATGGCAGGAATTACAACTACATATATACCTTCAACAGGTGCGGCGGATTCAGTGGCGCAGTTTTTAGGTGGACATGTTAAAGCGTTGTGGGCCAACAGCAACGACCTGGTACAGCATGAGGACAAAATCAGAGTCCTTGGTTTCGGTACCAAAAAACCGTTTGTGGCTATGCCGGATGTTCCCACTTTTGAAAGCCAGGGCTTCAAGCTCTATGCCTCGATTGATAGAGGTGCCGGCGCTCCTCCCGGAACCCCGGCTGAAGTGATCAGTGTACTGGAAAAGGCTTTTCTGCAGATTGCCGATGATCCAAAAATTCAACAACAGATGATTAAAGACGGTTTCCAGCCGTTGTCTATGGGTAATGCCGCGTCAAAAGCCTATATTGCAGAAATGATAGAGCAATGGGCTCCAGTTGTAAAAGAGTTCAAGGAATAAAACTGCGGCAATGCAGCAAAGGCTTTATCTTCCCCTTTCTTCACGTCTTTTCGCGTGGAGAAAGGGGGCTCCAAACGGACAGATTTCTGGAGATCGTTGAGGACGATATATGGATGCGATACTTCACGGACTGCTGACTGTTTTTATGCCGAGTAATTTCCTCTTTCTCTTTTTTGGCGTCTTTATGGGAATCGTTTTCGGTTCTCTTCCCGGTCTTACCGCAACCATGGGATTGGCCCTGCTGGTGCCGTTTACCTTTACAATGAGTCCTGCCGCCGGTCTGATTATGCTGGCCGGGATCTATGTTGGGGCAATGTATGGGGATGCAATTCCGGCAATCCTTATCAATACCCCCGGTACTCCGGCGGCAATTGCCACCACCTTTGATGGATTCCCGCTGGCTCAGAGGGGAATGGCGCAGCATGGTCTGGTTGCTGCAGCCTTCGCCTCAAGTTATGGCTCTCTTGTTGCAAACGGAGTCCTTATCACTGCCGCACCACCGCTTGCGGAATTTTCTTTAAAGTTTGGGCCGCCGGAATATTTCTGGCTCGGCATTTTCGGTTTAACCATTATCTCCTCGCTTTCTTCGGGGTCCATGGTCAAGGGGTTTCTGGCCGGAACGGTCGGATTGCTCCTGAGCGCTGTCGGAATGGCGCCAATCGGCGGCGATGTTCGCCTGACCTTCGGTTTCCCCGAATTACAGGCCGGCATCGAACTGATTGTTGCTCTTATCGGCTTCTTTTGTCTTCCCGAGATCCTCTCGAGCGTTATCGGTAAACGCCGCGCCGCGTATTCCGATAAACCGGTTACGCCGAAGCTCGCCGTCATCGGCGAGGTTATCGTTTCATTGATAAAAAAGCCGGTGCTGATGCTGCGTTCCTCCGCAATTGGGACAATTATCGGTTTCGCCCCGGGCGCGGGCGGAAACATTGCCAGTATGGTCAGCTATAACGAAGCGGTGCGCTGGGACTCCAATTCTGAAGAGTACGGCAAGGGCACCATAAAAGGAGTAGCAGCATCTGAGGCGGCAAACAGTGCCATGGCCCCAGGCTCACTTATTCCATTGCTTACTCTTGGCATCCCCGGATCACCACCGGCAGCGGTTATTCTCGGCGCCCTGATGCTCCATGGCATGCGCCCCGGCGTCGAGTTATTTACCAGTTATGCAGAAGTCACCTACGCCTTTATCATGGCATTACTTGTCGCAGCGTTTTTGGTGACTTTTATCGGTTCATTCGGTTCCTATGTCTTTGCCCGGATTATCAACATTCCTTCTCGCTTCCTCGCCCCGGGCATAATTTTTATGACGGTATTGGGCAGTTTCGCCATCAGAAATAATATTCTGGATGTCTGGATCATGTTTGTATTCGGCATTATCGGCTTTATCAGCAATAAGCTCAATTTTCATCCGGCCCCGATCGTTCTTGGCCTTATACTTGGCCCTTTTGTTGAGGAAGGTCTCGTGAAATCAATGCTTGCCGGACAGGCCTCCGGTTCCATTATAAGCTATATGGTTCTGAGACCAATCAGTCTGGTATTGATCGCCATGAGTCTGCTCAGTGCACTCTGGCCGTTTTATGCGGACTGGAAGGCCAAAAGGAAAAAGAGCCAATGAAAGATAATCATGCCGAGGAGAGGACTACAGTGCGCTTAAACGGAGATCTCATAACCAGTATTTTTACGGCAGCACTGGCTTTGCTTGTTTTCAGTGTCACCAGAGATCTTTCCCGCCTCGGTGTCGTCTTTGTCGATTACGTTCTCGTTATGATGGCTGTTCTCAGTCTGGTTGTTTTCCTCAAGGCATTTATAAAACCGGAGAGAGTTATCTTCTTTGAGACTGTTATCGAGCGTAATAATGTTATTGCAGGTACCGGCATTCTGCTTCTTTACCTTATATTTCTGCCCTTTGCCGGATTTTTACCTTCGAGCTATATCTTTTATTTTGCCTTTAATACCTATCTTGCTGACGAACATCGCTTTTCAAAACGCAATCTTTTCCAATCAATGCTGATCAGCATTGTCGTGGTAACGGCCTTTTATTTTATTTTTGGCAAATTCCTGGGTGTCCCTCTGCCGGAAGGCAGCTGGTTTA
>CAYSSK010000052.1:0-26283 GCA_964433645.1 uncultured Desulfofustis sp. | reverse complement strand
CTTTCCCGGCTACATTGATTTTGATGGGCCTCACGACTATCGCCTACAGTGCCGCCTGCTCGGTCGATCTGAAGCGTCGCGCTGACGAGGTAACACCGTCTGGTCAAATGGAGTCGACCGAAAAGCCGCCGTCGCCTGCAACGACGGGACCGTTAACGAAACGCCAAACGTCCGGCAGCAGCCAGAAAAGAGCGCCGATCAAATCCTCCAGGGAGTCGGTACCAACCAGATGGAGTTAAGGTGTTGCCTGTATTTGCCAGGCGGTTGTTCATCAAGGATGATTCGATCGCCTCCTCCCAGGAGTGGCGCTCGTGTGTCAAAAAGCTGTACGCAGTGGAGACCGTAGCCGTTGTGCTGTAGTAATAGCAAATGTTTCACAAGTAGTTAAAAGTTATTATTTCGATTATGAACTGTATAGCTGACAATTTGTAATTACCCAATACAAACAAGAACTATGCCATACCGATTGAACGTTTTACACCATTGCTGCAACGGCGACCCGCGTCGATGGAGCGATAAGGGGTGGTCGCGTTGATATGCGGGTACGTGGGTCGGAGGGTGCAATCTGGAGGGATGACTATGGAACATAAGACACTTGGCCGGACAGATATGGCGATATCCCAGATTGTAATGGGGTGCTGGGCAATAGGCGGCGGCTATACCTGGGGGGAGCAAGACGAGCGGGAATCGATTGAAACCGTCCGAACCGCTGTGAATCTGGGCGTCACAATGTTCGACACCGCCGAGTTCTACAGCGATGGTTATGCGGAGGAAGTGCTTGGCAAAGGGCTTGCCGGCCTGCGCTCCAAGGTGCTGATCGCTACCAAGGTATGGGTGGACAATCTCACCGCTGCCAAGGTGATCGAGGCCTGCGAAGGGAGCCTCAGACGATTGAAGACCGATCATATCGATCTCTACCAGATCCACTGGCCCAGTCGCGAAATTCCGCTCGAGGAATCCCTGGAAGCGATGGAGAAACTCAGAAAGAGCGGCAAAGTCAGATATATCGGTGTCTGCAATTTCGGAGTGCAGGACTTGAGCCTTGCCCTCCGTCAGGCTGATATCGTCAGCGATCAAGTTGCCTACAGCCTGCTTTTCCGCGCTATTGAGCATGAAATTCTGCCGGCATGCCGCACAGCGAACGTCGGGGTGCTGGCCTACAGTCCGCTGGCCCAGGGGCTGCTGACCGGAAAGTTTGTCAGACTGGCCGATGTCGACGATGAACGGGCCAGGATCAGATTGTATTCAAGCAAGAGGCCGGGGACGGTACACGACGAAGACGGCTGCGAGAAAGAAGCGGACCAGGCGCTCGAAGCTATTCGTTCGGTCTGCGCCGAGCTTGGCGAGCCCATGACCGCCGTCGCTCTGGCCTGGGTTCTGCGGCAGCCCGGCATAGTCGGAGTACTGGCCGGGGCCCGGACACCCGAGCAGATCAGCAAGAACGTGGAGGCGGCACGACTTGTGTTGTCGGAGGAAACGATTTCCCGACTGAACAGGGAGACCGAGGCGGTAAAGGCCTGCATCGGGAAAAATGCCGATCCATGGCGCAGTGCTTCCAGGATACGCTGAGATCTCGAGCAATCAGGACAAGTGAATAGCCCCCCGAGGCAACTCGGATGATTTTGGCTGAAGTATGCCTGCGAAGGTGCAGGTCAATCGATAAAAAGAGGCGGCATCAGGGAGCATGTCCCCTGTTCCTCCTGGTACCGAGAAGGACGAGGCTCTTCGGGCTTTGCAAAGAAAATGCGTGACATCGAAAAATTAGCGCTGGTTACCGGCGCCGCAGGCGTGCTCGGTATTGCCATTGCCCAAGGCTTGAAAGATGATGGTTATCGCGTTGTTCTTATCGATCTCGACGAACATAAACTCAACGAGCTGGCTGAAAAGATCGGCGGCGGCGCCGTTGGACTGCGACTCGATGTCAGCCGGCCTCGAGACGTTGCAGCCGCCTGCGCCCTGATCAAGAACGAATACGGCGACATCTCCGTGCTGGTCAATAACGCCGGGGTGCTCTCCAACAGCAAGTTGGGCGACACCACCGACGATGAATGGCGACGGATCATGTCCGTCAATTTGGACGGGGCCTTCTATCTCTGCCGCGAGTTGCTACCGGACATGAAGATACGCCAGTGGGGCCGCATCGTCAATATAAGCTCGCTGGCAATGAAGACGGGAGGGCTCACCGCCGGAACCACGTATACTGTATCCAAGGGGGGGCTTACGGCCCTGACCTTGTCGATCGCCCGAGAAGCGGCGGCGTTCGGAGTGACGGTGAACGGTATCGCTCCGGCCTACATCAAGACTCCCATGATTGCCGATTTTCTCAGCGAAACACAACGGCAGGAACTTTTAGAGCAGATACCGGTCCGTCGTTTCTGCGAGGCTGAGGAGGTGGCTCATGTCGTGCGCTTTCTCGTTTCGCCGCTCTCCGGATTCATTACCGGCGAGATCATCGACATCAACGGTGGTTTGCACATGGATTGAGTTCCGTGCCTGCACAGGAGGGAACAATGGACAGGATAACACCGGTAATAAACTTCGAAGCTGAACTGAAAGATCTCGATGACTTACGCGCGAAGATCGTTTTCGTGGCCGGCGGTTACGGCGGTATTGGCGAGGCGATCGCCTGGGGTCTGGCGATTCGAGGAGCCCGGGTAGCAATTGCCGGCCGCAGCCTAAAAAAGGCGGAGGAATTGGCAACGCAAATCGCTGCGGCCGGATACGCTGCTCATGGTATCGAAATGGACGGAAAATCGGTCGCGAGCATCAGGGCAGCGATTGAGCATCTCACGCATGTCTTCGGCCCGCCGGAGATTCTGGTAAACTGTATTGGTATTCAACGGGAAGAACCGCTGCTTGAAGTCACCGAGGAGGCCTTTGACGAGGTCTATCGCGCCAATCTAAAAAGTGCTATGTTCTTGGCCCAGGCCGTGGCTCGTCACCAGGTTGCCGCCGGCGGCGGAAAACAGGTGCACCTGCTTTCGGTCCGGGCCAAACTGGGGTTACGTAACCGGGGCTATTCCGCTTACTGCAGCACCAAGGGCGGTCTGGCTATGCTGATCAAACAGCATGCCATGGAATTGGCGTCTCATGGCATCACCGTCAACGGCGTGGCACCTACCTTCGTTTACACCGAAATGATCCGGCATGTGATGGAGAACCCCTCTTTCAAACAAGGCCTGCTCGACCGCATCCCGCTCGGCCGGATACCGGACCCGAAAGACGTGGTCGGTCCTGTGCTGTTCTTCTGTTCTCCATCTTCCGATTTTGTCACCGGACAAATCATGTACGTGGATGGCGGCATTACCGCAAGCCAGTGACCGTCGCCGGCTTGTTCCATTTTCCGGGCAGCGGCACCCTGGAAGACTTTTACTTATCTCCAGGCGCCACTCAGGACTGCGACGCCCCTTCGTTACTCGAAGGACACAATGGAGTTGACGCATATCGTCAATAATCCTTGCCACCGAGCGGTGGTGACCGGCCGCTGCCATCTTCAACTCGATCCGCCGCAGATAGACCATGGCACCACCCAGATGAACAGATGACATCTGATTCTGCTGTCCGTCCAATGACGTATCGAACTGGCGCCGACCAGCTCATCATCCTTGCTGAGTCGGAACCGATCTTCCACCTGCCAGCGGGCCAAACTGGCCTCGATGATCTCGCCGATCGGCCAATCGGTATTATCGGTGATGATAATGTTCTTGCCGAACCGCTCCTCTTTCTTGCCAACCTGATGACATCCTTGCGAGAGCTCATCGTCAGTCCGTCCGGACCGACCGATGTTTTCTAGCATTATCGAAGGTTCAATAGATGAGCGCAAAAGGCTTACGGGAGAACAGTCAGCCGATACTGCTTTTACAAAAAAAAATCGATTTGCGAGCGACTATCTCGGAACCTCCTGATAAAGGCGTAGAAACTCTCCCGCCGGTGTTCTCCGCCAACAAGGATACCCAGGCCAGCCTGCTCCTGCAAGGCAACGGTGCGGCCAATCTCATCCTCGGCAACAGCGGTGAAGACGGCACGGGAGACCACCCATTTCTGATAGCCGAGCAGCATCTTTAACAGCTACCTGGAGCGCGGTCAGAACCTCACCTTGGTAGTTTAAAAACTCTTCTCTGGCAGCCTGTCGGATTGTGCCAATTCGTATTTTTTTAACATCCTGATATAACAGTACATGTTCAAAGCGTTACGCGATTGGGTATTTATATTATATCTAATGATAAATAGTATTATGAAATCTTTATATTTCGACAATCCGACAGACTCCGAGAGGGCAACTTGCAGCAGTCAGAGGGATCCCGTTCCGAGGATAAATAACAAGCCAATCGGCTTGTTGGAAGAATCTCCGAACTGGCCGATCCATGCGACATCAGGGCTTGACGTTGTTTCTCTCCTTACAAGGAGACTGTCTGCAGAGCTGTATGACCGCATTTCTCCATTTGACCCCCTGGAAAATCAATGATGAGAAGTTATACTATGACAAGGTTTACTCTTTATCGGTGCGATGCTCCTGATCGTGCCCGGCAATCACAGCACACCCAAGCAGTTTCCATATTCAATCGGACTACCGGCAAGATGCTTATGCCTGCACACAATATACCGTGAATGTCAAGTTATGGATTGCCATAGAAATACCGTATGAGCAAACGAATCTGAAGGAGATCGGTAATGCAAATCGGGATTCCAAAAGAAGTTTGGCCGGGGGAAAAGAGAGTTGCGACGACCCCCGATGTGGCGCGCCTGCTCATCAAGCTTGGCTATCACGTCGCCATCGAGTCCGGCGCCGGCGCCCAGGCTGCTTACAGCGACAGCGCCTATAGCGAGGCAGGGGTGGAGATCCTCACCGATGCCCTTGAGCTCTACCGGAAATCCGACATCATACTGAAAGTCAGAGCGCCGCAGGGTGATCCCAGCCAGGGCCTCAACGAGGTCGAGCTGATCAGGGCGGGGCAAACCCTGATCAGTTTCCTGCAGCCGGCCCAAAACGAGGCCTTGCTCACCGCCCTGGCCAAACGGCAGGCAACGGTGCTGGCCATCGACGCGGTACCCCGGATCTCACGGGCCCAGAAGATGGATGCGCTCAGTTCCATGGCCAACATTGCCGGCTATCGGGCGGTTGTTGAAGCAGCGCAGCATTTCGGCCGTTTTTTCACCGGTCAGATCACCGCCGCCGGCAAGATTCCACCGGCCAAGATACTGGTCATCGGAGCCGGCGTTGCCGGCTTGGCCGCCATCGGTGCCGCGCGCAGCATGGGCGCGATCGTCCGGGCCTTCGATACCCGTCCTGAAGTCAAGGAGCAGGTCGAGAGTCTCGATGCCGAATTCCTGATGCTCGAATTCGACGATGAGGACGGTACCGGGGAAGGCGGCTATGCCAAGGTCATGAGCGATGAATTTATCAGGGCTGAAATGGAGCTTTTCGCCCGCCAGGCCGAAGAAGTGGACATCATCATCACCACCGCCCTGATTCCCGGTCGTCCTGCCCCGGAGCTGATTACCGAGGCCATGGTCGGCAGCATGAAGGAAGGCAGCGTCATTGTCGATCTTGCCGCCGAAATGGGCGGCAACTGCAAACTGACCGAAGCCGACCGGGTCGTCGTCAAGCACGGGGTGACGATCATCGGCTACACCGATTTGCCCTCGCGGCTGGCGGCCCAGTCCAGCCAGCTCTATGCCACCAATCTGAGGCACCTGCTTGCCGAGCTCACTCCCGGCAAGGACGGGCGGCTCATGCTCAATATGGATGACGAGGTCATCCGCGGCGCCACCGTCATCCACGACGGCGCCATCACCTGGCCGCCGCCTCCGCCCCGGCAACCGCCAACCGGACCGCGGCCCAAACCGGCCGCAGCCGAGCCGGCCCCGCCGAAAGAAAAGCGCCCCGCCGGCCTGGTTATCCCCTTCGTCCTCGGGACCCTTGCTCTGCTGGGACTTGGCACCACGGCCCCGCCCGAGTTCATGTCGCATCTCACCGTTTTCGTGCTTGCCTGTTTTATCGGCTACATGGTGGTCTGGAATGTCACTCCGGCCCTGCACACCCCGTTGATGAGCGTGACCAACGCCATCAGCAGCATCATCATTATCGGGGCGCTGTTGCAGATCTCCTCGGGAAACGTGCTGATCGTGATCCTGGCGGGCATATCGATCCTGATCACCAGCGTCAATATCTTCGGCGGCTTTGGGGTGACCCAGCGGATGCTGTCCATGTTCAGAAAATAGGGGGCTCAGATGAATCACGGTTATATCTCTGTCGCCTATATCGGCGCCACGATTTTGTTCATCCTTGCCCTCGGCGGCCTGAGCAGGCAAGAGACCGCACGGCGGGGTAACATCTTCGGCATGATCGGCATGGCTGTCGCGCTGCTGGCCACCATTGGTGGCATCGTCTCCGATAACTATGTCATCCTGTTTGGCGGACTGGCCATCGGCGGCTCGATCGGCCTGCTGCTGGCACGAAAGGTCGCGATGACCCAGATGCCCGAACTGGTGGCCATCTTGCACAGTTTCGTCGGCCTGGCTGCGGTCCTGGTCGGCTTTGCCAATTTCCTCGACCACGGCCTGCAACTTTCCGGCGCCGCCAAAACGATTCACGATATCGAGACCTATCTCGGCATCCTGATCGGCGCCCTGACCTTTTCCGGTTCCATCGTCGCCTTTCTCAAGCTCAGCGCCAGAATCGGCGGCAAGCCGCTGGTGCTGCCCGGCAGGCACTGGTTCAATCTGGGCCTGCTGCTCGGCGCCATCTGGCTGGCCATCCTGTTCGTGCAACAGTCGGCGGCCGGAGCCGGCAGCACGCCGCTGGTATTGATGACCATCGTCTCGCTGGTCTTCGGGGTGCACATGGTCATGGCTATCGGCGGTGCCGACATGCCGGTGGTCGTGTCGATGCTCAACAGCTATTCCGGCTGGGCCGCCGCGGCCACCGGGTTCATGCTCAGCAACGATCTGCTCATCGTCGTCGGAGCGCTGGTCGGCAGCAGCGGTGCCATTCTCAGCTATATCATGTGCCGGGCGATGAACCGTCGATTCCTGGCGGTCATAGCCGGCGGCTTCGGCGCCACGGGCGGCGCCGTAGCCACTGCAACCGGCGAATCGGCCGGCGAAGTCCTGCCGATCGAAGCGGACGAAGCAGCGGAGCTGCTGCTCGACGCCCGCGAGGTCATGATCATCCCCGGGTACGGCATGGCTGTCGCCCAGGCGCAGCATATCGTCTACGAGATAACCAAAAAGCTTCGCGAGCGCGGGATCAACGTCCGCTTCGGCATCCATCCGGTTGCCGGCCGCATGCCGGGGCACATGAATGTCCTGCTCGCCGAGGCGAAGGTACCCTACGATATCGTTTTCGAACTCGACGAGGTAAACGAAGACTTTCCCGACATCGATGTATCGGTGATTATCGGCGCCAACGATATCGTCAACCCGGCGGCCCAGGAAGTTCCCGACAGCCCGATCGCCGGCATGCCGGTACTCGAATGCTGGCAAGGAAAGACCACCATCGTCCTCAAACGCTCGCTGGCCACCGGCTATGCCGGCGTTGACAACCCGCTGTTCTACAAGGACAACACGCGGATGCTGTTCGGCGATGCCAAAGACAGCCTGGAAGCGGTAGGGACGCTCTTAACTTATTAACTTATTAACTTCGGTACGAAATAGAGTCGTCTACGGGTAGGGGGGGCTCCTTCATACTGAAGTCCGTTTGACGGGGATGAGTCGGTTAACCATCTCAATCGAGCAGTTCCGGACGATCCCGGAACAACTCCAGTGCCTCCGGATTGGCCAGGGCGCCGAGATTTCGCACCGGTCGCCGGTGGATGACCTCGCGTACCGCGGTCTCGACGATCTTGCCCGATTTGGTCCGGGGGATCGTTTCGACTTGGATGATTTTGGCCGGTACGTGGCGCGGACTGCAGCCCTCGCGCACGGCCCGGCGAATCCTGCCGGCCAACTCTTCGGTCAGCAGCAACGACTGACGCAGCACGACGAAGAGGACGATCCGGGTGTCCCCCTGCCACTGCTGACCAACGGCGATGCTCTCCAGCACCTCGTCGAGCGCATCGACGCAGCGATAGATTTCCGCGGTGCCGATGCGCACCCCGCCGGGATTGAGGGTGGTGTCGGAACGCCCGTGGATGATCACCGTGCCGCGGCTGGTCAGGGTGATAAAGTCGCCGTGGTGCCAGATGCCGTCGTAGGTGGCGAAATAGGCCCGGCGGTAGCTGCTGCCGTCCGTATCCCCCCAGAAACCGAGCGGCTGCGACGGAAACGGCCGGGTGCAGACCAACTCGCCCTGCTCGTCGAGCAGCGGGCGGCCCGCCTCATCGAAGACCTCGACGGCCATGCCCAGCCCGCGACACTGACACTCGCCGCGATAGACCGGCAGGATCGGGCAGCCGAGCACGAAACAGGAAACGATATCGGTCCCGCCGGAAATCGAGGCCAGGCAGACATCTCGCTTGATCGAGCGGTAGACGTAATCGAAACTCTCCGGCGCCAGCACCGAACCGGTCGAGCAGATGGTGCGCAGGGAAGATAGCGGGAAGGTGCGGCCTGGCTCGAACTGCTGTTTCTTGAGCAGGTCGAGGTATTTGGCCGAGGTACCAAACAGGCTCAGCCGGCTCTGTTCGGCGTAGTCCCACAAGACCCCGGCGTCGGGATAGAGCGGCGAGCCGTCGTAGAGAACCGCCGCCGCCCGACTGGCCAACACGCTGGCCAGCCAGTTCCACATCATCCAGCCGCAGGTCGTGAAATAGAAGACGCGATCACCGGGCCGGATATCGCAATGGAGCTGGTGCTCCTTGAGATGCTGCAGCAGGGTGCCGCCGATACCGTGTACGATGCACTTGGGCTTGCCGGTGGTCCCCGAGGAATAGAGGATGTAGAGCGGATCGTTGAAACCGCAGCGGACAAAGTCGATGGTGCCGTCATGGTCGGTGGCGACAACATCTTGCCAGCCATCCCGCGGGCCGCCTGTCACTGCACCGCTCCCGTGATCATCGATGATCACGGTCCGCTCGATGGAACCGATGGCGGCGGTCACCGCCTCGATCTTGGCCCGGTGGTCGTGCCGTTTGCCGTTGTAGGTGGAAACGGCTCCGGCAAACAGAATTTTCGGGGTCGTCTGGCCGAAGCGTTCGATGACGCTGCCCGCCCCGAAATCGGGTGAGGTCGACGTCCAGACGGCGCCGAGACTGGCCGTGGCCAGCATGGCCACCAAGGTTTCGGGGATATTGGCCAGATAACCGGCGACGCGGTCGCCGCGACCAACGCCGGCTTGATCGAGCCAGGCGGCAACCGCTGCCACCTGCCGGTATAACTCGGCAAAAGACAGCCGCCGAAGCGGCCCGTTCTCGACCCGGGAGAAGATGGCCGTTTCGTCCGGGCCGGGCCGTAGCAGGTTCTCGGCAAAATTGAGCCGCGCCTCGGGAAACCACCGGGCCCGCAGCATATCATCGCCGTCGGCGAGAACCCGCTCCCCCCTGTCGCCGATCACCTCGCAAAACTCCCAAAGCAGTGACCAGAATTGCCGGCTATCGCTGATCGACCAGCGGTACAGCGACTGATAATCCGGGCAAACAACGCCCATCCGCTGCGCGGCCATGGTCATGAAAGCGTGAATCAGAGACTGCTCTACCCGGGTTTGGCTCGGCACCCATAATGGTGTCGCCTCCTGCATTTCAGACCTCCTGCTGCTTATGGCAACCTTATGGGGAGCTTGAAAAATTCGGAATTTCGTTCAAGATCAAGGCGCGTAAGAAAATTTTGCCGCAGGCATATACACGATATTCCGAGGATAAAATTTGATTGCGCAACGATGAGTTTGGACGAAATGACAATTTTTCAAGGTTCCCTTATGTTACAGATTGGCCAGCCAGTCGACCACCCGGCGCACCGCTTCGATAGTCCTGCCGCAGTGTTCACCGATAAATGCCTCGTCGACCAAACCCTGCTCCGGATAGGCGGCCAACGCCTGGCTGCCGTCGAAATCGACGAAGGCCAGCCGCGCCGTCAGCTCCCGTTCGTCACGACCGAAGTCGCAACCGGGCAAGAGAGCCACCCCGGTGTCGGCAAGCAGCTGTTGACACAGCTGCCTGCTGCCGGTGATGTTCCGCCGAACCAGCCGCTGCCGATACGGTTCGAAATCGGGGAAGACGTAAAAACCGCCGGTCGGCGGCAATACGCCGATATCAAGCACATCGAGCATATCCATGATGACTTGGGCCAGACCACCGAGGATGGCCCGGCACCGCTCGACATAACGATCAAGGTCGGCATTGGGTTGAAAGGCGGTGATCGCCGCATACTGGATCGGCGCACAGGTCGAGGTATAGGTCTCACTGGCCACGGTGGCCATGGCATCGCTGAGCCAGCCCGCCGATTCGGGCACCACGAAAAAGCCGAGCCGCCAGCCGCCGGCACCGCACCACTTGCTCAGGCCACTGCTGAAAATGGTGCCTTCCGGGTAAAGAGCGACCAGCGAGGTATGGTCATCGTCATAAGTGGTTTTACCGTAGATCTCGTCTGAAAGGACGAGAATCCGGTATCTGCGGCAGACCCGGACCAAGAGCTCCAGCTCATCGCGCCGATACGTCTGCCCGGTCGGGTTGGCCGGGTAATTAAGGATCAACAGCCTGGGCCGGTTGGGGTCAAGCCGGCAAACCGCCTCCAGCAGATCCGGGGTGATCTTCCAGCCGGTGGCCAGCGCGGTCTGGATGGCGTTGACCCGCCGCCCGGCAATGCGCGCCTGCGGCAGATACGAGACCCAGGACGGCATCGGGATCAGGATTTCACCGTCATAAACCAGCTGCAGGATGAACATCAACTCCTTGGAGCCGGGTCCGACGATGATATTCTCCCGGCCGCAGTCAAGACCAAACGAGCGACGATGATGCTCCACCAGGGTCTGCCGCAACTCCGTCAATCCCTTGACCGGCAGATAATCTTTCTGGTGGGCGTTGTCCTGCAGGGCCCTGACCACCGAGTCGGGAACCGGAAACGGTGACTGGCCGAGGCCGAGCCGGAAGACCTGCCGCCCTTCATCGGCCAATCGCCGGCACTGCTGGGCAATGGCAATCGTCGCCGACGTCGAGAGGCCGGCCAGGTTGGGGGTAATGTGCATGTCGATTGGGGATGCGGGGGCAGTCACGGCAGACCTCCTGAGGGGAGAGCTTTTTTTGTGTCCGTCGGCAGGGCCGGGGAAGGAGCGAGACCGAGCGGGCCGCCTCGGACGGGCCGGCAGCCGGCCCGGTCGGCACAACGTGGTGTCGTTTCCGTCATTATAAGCGCTCTCCGCCGGTTTGGTAAGGACTTCCCGGCACCCGCCAAGCAGTCTCCAGACACCGTATCGGTGCCGGTCGCTCTCCTAACTTGTCTGAAGCGTCGCTTTACACTATGATACACATGTCATCATGCGACCTTGGTCCGCCTACACGGATCAGCTCACTACCTGTCACGGACATACCCGTCATGAAAAAGACGAGGACCTTCTTCTGGAAACTGGTTTTTCTGGCCCTGGCGGCAACGCTGGTCTTTGTCTTTGCCGTATTACTGCTGATCTGGTACCAACTCGACCCCGACCAGATCCGCCAGTTGCAGGCCATCGCCTTTGATCATGCCTATTATCTGCTGGTCCTGATTACCATCGTGCCGGTGGCCCTCTGGGTGATTTTCGAAATCTGTTATACCAGGTTCTACCTCCCTCTCAAACGCATTCCAGCGGAGATACCGGTTATCTACCAGACCAACCCGGCCCATCGCCTCGAGCTGCGGGGAAATCAAGACATCAGGGATCTGGCCGAAGCGATCAACGATTTTGCCAAGCGCTACGAATACCTCAACGACCATATCGCAGAAGAGATCGGTACAGCACGGGACGAGACGGAAAAAGACCGCAACCTGCTGGCCGCGATCATGGCCGAGTTGCCCCTCGGCATCATCATTTGCAATAGTTACGGGCGGATCCTTCTTTTCAATTCCCAGGCAAAACAACTCTTCGCCCGCACGCGAAGGCAGGAATCATCCGAATATTTCCTCGGCCTCGGACGATCGATCTTCCACCTTGTCGACCGTGGGCTGATCGGCCATGCCCTCGAAGAGATCCAGGAACGACTGGCCGGGGGCAAGACGAGCATCGCTTCCTATTTCGTCAGTCAACTCGGGGACGAGACGCTCTGTCTGGTTGAAACCATTCCGGTTCTTGACGAGCACCAGGCCATTAGCGGGTTCGTACTGAGCCTGCAGCACCTCTCCGAAACCCTGGATCGCTATGAGACGATCAGTGAGCAGCTGATTTCCTTTCGCCAGGTTTTACATACCGAACTGGGCCGGATCGAGCTCGAGTTTCCGGCGACGGCAGACGAAAACGCGCTGTCGAACCGGGTCCGAAACCGGCTCACCGCCATTCGCGACGAGTTCGAGATCGCTTCCGCCGCCATCGTCGACGCAGCCTTTGAAACGATGCCCCTCAGCCTTCTCGATATCGAACGACTCCTGTTTTTGATCCAGAAGAGTGCCGGCAGCGAAAAAAACATCAGACTCAATGTTGCCCCGTTCGACCGGCAGACCAGGATGCTCGGCGACACCTACTCGTTTGTCGCCGCTTTTGTGCTGCTGGTCGAACACCTTGCGGCGCTCAGCGGCGCCGACGAGTTCGAGCTGCGGGTCTCGTCGGCGGCCGGCGAGGTCGTCTTTTGGTTGTCCTGGCACGCGCTCCCGATCAGCTGCGAGCGCATCGAGCAGCTTCTCGACCAAAAAAGCAGCAGCCTGCCGCGCTTGAGCTACGTGCTCAGACAGAACAAAGCGATCCTGCAACCGCTCCCTGCCCCGGACCATACCTGCCGGCAGCTGCAAATCACCGCCCGGGCGGCGCCGGCCCTTGCCCCGGCAGCGGAGTACCGGTCGCCGGTTATCACCGGTTCCCGGCCGGAATATTACGACTTTAATCTCTTCGAGGGCGACACCGACAACCAGGACCTGCTCACTGGAGCCCTCAGCTCCCTGACCTTCAGTGTCATCGACACCGAGACCACCGGTCTCGATCCCGGCAGCGACGATATCGTGGCTCTCGGGGCGGTGCGGATCGTCAAAAACAGGATCGTCTACCAGGATCGTTTCGAACAACTGGTCAACCCGGACCGCGATATCCCCTTCGAATCCTACAAAATCCATGGCATCGACCAATCAATGGTGGCCGACCAGCCGTCCATCGATACGGTCTTGCCGGACTTTCACCATTATCTGGCGGACACGGTACTGATCGGCCACGATGTCAGCTTCGACTTGAAAATTCTCAAGCGTGCGGAACAGCGCTGCGGGACTTCTATCAACAACCTGGCCCTCGACACCCTGCTCCTCTCGGCCGCCCTGCATCCGGTCCACAAGCAGCACGACCTGCAGAGTCTTGCCAAACGCTACGGCATCACCATCGTCGGTCGCCATACCGCGCTGGGAGATGCGATCGCCACGGCGGAAATATTTTTACGGCTGATTCCGATTCTGCAGAGCAAAGGCATTATCACGCTGGAAGATGCGATTGCGGCATCGAAACGTATTTACTTCCGGAGGATCCGCTACTGATCCACGGTTTCT
Source organism: uncultured Desulfofustis sp. (assembly GCA_964433645.1). GTDB lineage: Bacteria > Desulfobacterota > Desulfobulbia > Desulfobulbales > Desulfocapsaceae > Desulfofustis. Next base: position 12,696 of record CAYSSK010000052.1, on the reverse strand, counting down.
CACCGGCAACCAACGAGGTCGTTCATGGAAGAAGCCTATCGCTATAAGCCCTATAGCTTGCTGTCCGAAGACGAATTCGCCGCCGTTGCCGGACATCTCTACCGCGAAACCGCGCCGCAGAAAACGGTCCTGCTAACCCAGGAAATCACCTCGGTCGATCGGTTTCGCGTGCTGACGTCCGGCGCCGCCCGGTTTTTCTTCGAATTCAATTTCAGCGAAACACTGAAACGGGATTTGCGGCCGGGCGACAGTTTCGGCGGCATCTCGATCCTGCTCAATGAGGGAGTTGCCACGAAAACCCTGCGGATCGAAGAAGACGCCGAGATGATCACCCTGGATGCCAACCATTTCCTCTCTCTGTGCGAGAAAAGCGCCGCCTTTACCGAATTTTTTACCAACGCCTTCGGCAAGAGCATGATCAATCGGACCTATGCCGGCATCATCTCCCGCCAGGTCAAGGACAAGGAACTCAACCTGCCCTTTTTCAACCAGCCGATCGCCGCCATGTATCGGCCCGCCGTTGCCTCCTGCAGCGCCGACACCCCGATCAGTCAGGCCGCCCGGACCATGGCCGAATCCAACAGCAGCGCCCTGCTCGTGAGAGACGACGAACAGATCGCCGGCATCGTCACCGACGCTGATCTGCGAAAAAAGGCGGTTGCCCGGCAACTGGACCTGGCCGGTCCGGTCGGGTCGATCATGTCGTCGCCGGTTATCAGCATCAGCGACCAATCCCTGGTCTACGAAGCGTTTCTGGAAATGATCGACCAGGATGTCCGGCATTTGATGCTTCTCGACCAGCAGCATGATGTTACCGGCATTATCAACGAAAAAGACCTTATCGTAGCCCAGACCAAATCGACCTATCTGCTGATCAAAACGGTCAAGGCGGCAAAAAACATCAGACAGCTGGAAAACATTCATGCCCGGCTGACCAGGATGCTGCTGACACCGATCCAGAACGGGGCAAGTACCGAGTATATCACCAAACTGATCACCGCCTTCTCCGATGCCATCATCGATAAGGCCATCACCTTCGCCATCGAAGAACTCGGGCCGCCGCCCTGTCCGTTCGCCTTCATGATCATGGGCTCGGAAGGCCGCGAAGAACAGACCTTCATCTCGGACCAGGACAACGCCATCGTCTACCAGGATCAGCAGGACCAAACCAGCGCCGAGGAGGCCGAAGGTTATTTCAACCGACTTGCCGAGCGGGTCTGCAACCAGCTCGATCGCGCCGGTTACCGGCTCTGCCCCGGCGACAATATGGCGAAAAACCCGAAATGGTGCCAGCCGATGTCGGTCTGGCAACAATACTTTCGTTCCTGGATCCGCACGGCCGATCCTCAGGATCTGCTCCACTCAAGCATATTTTTCGATTTTCGCGGGGTCTGGGGCGAGATCGCGCTGGCCAGCGAACTCAAAGAGAACCTGCTCGGATCGATCGACCGCTGGCCCGGATTCTTGCGAAACCTGACGGAGAACACGCTCTTTTTCAAACCACCGGTTAACTTTTTCGGCAAACTGCTGGTCGAGAAAAAAGGCGAGCACAAGGGCTGCTTCGATATCAAGCTGGCCATCCTGCCGATTATCGATTTTGCCCGGATCTACGCATTGAAAAACAAGATCGCCGACAACAATACGCTCAGGCGGCTGTTTCGGCTGCACAAGATGCGCGTCTTCTCCGACGAGGACTACCGCGATTTGGTGCAGACCTATAATTATTTGATGCGGCTCAGATTTCTACGTCAAATTACGGTGATAATCGAGGAGCAGCAGCAGCCGGATAATTATATCAATCCGGCACATCTCTCCTGTCTCGACCGGGCGATGCTGAAAAGCGCCTTCAAACGGATCGAAAAATTTCAGCGGAAACTCAACTTCGACTTCACCGGCACCCTCTGAATCAATCGTCCGGGTGTCGGTCAGCGCCGGGAACCGCTCAATTTTTCAGCACAAGAGAGCCCCGAAAAAATGACGCGACGGCTCCCGGCACGACAGTTTTTCCTTGAGCAATACTTAAATGCGTGATAAGGGAAACTGATATACCGGCTAGGTTATTTCTGTTTCGCAGTACCCATGAGCAGTATATCCGGTTATCTCCCCCTGTGTTAACCGGACACCGGGTTCTGCCAACCGGCGGCACGGTGATGATGCCGGTACCTGGTCCCTTGCCGCCGTATTCTTCGATTCGAAACGCCTCAGTACGACTCAAGGTTTCGCCGCTTGCGGCCAAGGCCTGAGATAGTTCCCGGACAGGTCCGGTCGGTCCAGCAACGGGCCTGCCGACAGCCTCGTGTACGCATGTTTCACAACCCCGGCGAAGCCCTTTTTCCGCCGGGGTTTCATCCGGTTCCGGCAACCGGCGGCAGCGGTCGAACCAAAACGGTTTCTGTCGCCGCGCTGCCCGAAAGCAGTGTGCTTTGACCGGCCGGTCCGGCTTCTTCCGATAAGCCGGACGACGCGAGAAACACAAAACGAACAAGGAGCGACAACCATGAGCGAACAGAACATCGTTGCAACCTCTGCAGCCGAAATCGCCGTCCATTGGCAGGAAGAGGACTATTATCCTCCGTCCCCGGCCTTTATCCACCAGGCCAATCTGGTCGATGAAACCCTTGCCGATCGCTTCAACCTGGATAATTTTCCCGATTATTATACCGAATTTGCCGAATTGCTCACCTGGTACAAGTACTGGGACGAGGTGCTCGATACCAGCGACGCGCCCTGCTGGAAATGGTTCAGAGGCGGCAAACTCAACGCCAGCTACAATTGTATCGATCGTCATCTGGCCGAAAACAAGAACAAAACCGCCATTCACTTCGTCCCGGAACTGGAAACCGAACGGGTCGACCACATCACCTATCAGGAACTCTACGTCCGGGTCAACGAGTTCGCCGCACTGCTGCGCAACAGCGCCGGCCTCAAGCGCGGTGACCGGGTCACCATCCATATGCCGATGTCGGTTGAACTGCCGATCACCATGCTCGCCTGCGCCCGGCTCGGCGTCATCCACTCGGTGGTTTTCGGCGGTTTTTCGGCCAGTGCCTGCGCCGACCGGATCGTCGACTCGAACAGCCGGGTGTTGATCACCATGGACGCCTATTATCGCGGCGGCAAACTGCTCGACCACAAGATCGTCGACAACGAAGCCTGCGGGCTCGCCGAAAAAGAGGGTCAAAAAATCGATAAACTTTTGATCTGGCAGCGCTACCCCGGCACCATGTCATCAACTGCCGAGATCGTCGAAGGGCGCGATGTGATCGTCAACGACGAGTTGAAAACGTATTACGGCGTTCGAGTCGAGCCGGAACAGATGCTCGCCGAAGAGCCGCTCTTTCTGATGTACACCAGCGGCACCACCGGCAAGCCGAAAGGGGCGCAGCACGGCACCGGCGGTTATCTCGCCTACGTCACCGCGATGTCGAAATATATCCAGGATATCCACCCCGAAGACGTCTATTGGTGCATGGCCGATATCGGCTGGATCACCGGCCACAGCTTCATCGTCTACGGCCCGCTCGCCCTGTGCGCCTCGACCGTCATCTACGAAGGCGTCCCGACCTACCCCGACGCCGGGCGCTGCTGGCGCATCGCCCAGGATCTCGACGTCAACATCTTCCATACCGCGCCGACGGCGATCCGCGCCCTGCGCAAAGTCGGGCCGGACGAACCGGCCAAGTACAACTATAGATTCAAACACATGACCACCGTCGGCGAGCCGATCGAACCGGAGGTCTGGAAGTGGTACCACAAGGTGGTCGGCAAAGGCAAGGCGGTCGTTGTCGATACCTATTGGCAGACCGAAACCGGCGGCTTCCTCTGTGCCACGGTGCCGGGTATGCAATTGATGAAACCGGGCAGCGCCGGGCCGGGCGTCCCGGGTATCCACCCGATCATCTATGATGAAAACGGAACGGTGATTCCTCCGGGCGCCGGCAAGGCCGGCAATATCTGTATCCAGAACCCGTGGCCGGGCTGTTTCCAGACCATCTGGGGCAACCGGCAACGTTTCGTCGACACCTATTTCAAAATGTACAACAAGAACCCGAACAGCACGGACTGGCGCGATTGGCCGTATCTGACCGGCGATGCCGCGATGGAGGCGGCCGACGGCTATATTCGTGTGTTGGGGCGAATCGACGACGTGATCAACGTCTCCGGCCACCGCCTCGGCACCAAGGAAATCGAATCGGCGGCCCTGACCGTTCCCGAAGTCGCCGAAGCGGCGGTGGTACCGGTCATCCATGATATCAAAGGCACCGAACCCGAGCTCTACGTGTCGCTGCGGCCCGGCATCGAGCCCTCACCGGAGCTTCGCCAGAAGGTGGCCGATGCCATTGTCACCCAAATCGGCAAGATCGCTCGCTGCAAGAACGTCTATATCGTTCCCGATATGCCGAAGACCCGCTCCGGCAAGATCATGCGGCGGGTTCTCGGCGCCATCTCGAACAAGGGCGATGTCGGCAATGTGATGACTCTGGCCAACCCCGAAATCGTCGATGAGATCAAGGGCATGGTCGACTGACCGGCATCGTGCCGGCTCAGCCGCTCGACCGGACGGCGGGCCCGACTGCGGACCCGCCGTCTCATCGATCAACGGCTACCTGGCGCCGACATGTGCCGCTGGCCAGGCGCAGGACGGCCGGCTTATCATGGTATTCGTGCGGCAACGCATTGCCCATCGATAACTCCAACAGGAATAGGATGGTTTCATGAACGACATGACCGGTGTCGCCGCCGCCGCCCCGCCCGCCCATCAGTACGGCAAGAGCAGGATCACGCTGCTCAAATTCCTGATCATCTGCCTGCCGCTCTGGCTCAGTGCCAAATTCTACGGTGGACCGTATCACGAGCAGGTTGGTCTCTACCTGGCCGGCATCTTTTATCTGATCTGCTTGGCGCTGCTCATCCAGATTGCCCTGCCGCGGCTGCGCGAGACGCCGCTGCTCATTGCATTGTTCCTGGTGTTTTGCACTGTGGAACTGCTCGCCTGGCAGTCGCCCGAGCTGCTGCAGGGATTTTCCGTGACCCTCGATAACCGGACCGTTATCGGTTCTCATTATTCGCTGAACAAGATTCCTTATTACGGCGTCGGCGCCTTTATCTGCTATTTCATTCTCAAAGCCTGCCGAAGTCATTAGGAAGCCCGCCAGGCAAAGACGCTCGGCCCGTTCTCGTGCCATTTTGCCGGGAAGGACCGCTGAGCGATGCCTTGTTCCATGGTCGCTCCTCCTCTGAATCAGCGCTCACCCCGGAGATAACTGGTGCCTGAGACCACCGCAGCGGGTACGCAGCAATAAAAAGGGGCTGCCGAATGTTTTCGGCAGCCCCTTTCTCCGTGCGCTGTCACGTGCTGTCAGCTATCTAGCCCCACAGCCCCCAACCGAAGGAAGCGGTAAAAAGAATACTGAAGGCGACGACGATGATCAGCCAGATGTCTTCTCTTGCCATGACGATCTCCTTATGTATGAATGATTGCCATCGTTAGATCTCCCTGACCACGATGTTCTGATCGGTATCGGCCCGCGCGATCTGCTCGGCGGACGTGGTCGACATCTCGGCCTTGAAGCACAAAGCCCACATCATCACGATACCGATGATCCACCAGACGATCTGCCAGGACCAGAGCGGCGCGAAACCGGCGAAAGAAAAGGCCGAGTTGCCGAGCATACACAGCGGTCCGATGGCAAAGACATACCAGAGCGGTACCAAAAACTTCATCGCGTTCCGCCATTTCTGGCCGGTTTCGGACGGCGAGTCGATGGAGGTCAGCCATGCCCGGACTTCAGCCTGCCGCTTGATCGTCTCCTCGTTATCCTTGATTCCCAGGCCGCGGCACAGGTAAGCCAGCACCAGACCGGCGAACAGACCCCAGAACGCGGTATGCATCGACAGCGGGTACTGATACCAGAAATAGGTGATAAAACAGGCGACAATGGCACCGAGCAGTCCGATCACCACGCCGATGGATGGGTATTTGAAGCCGTAATGGACGCCGAGCAGCATCAGGTACATGATAAAGCCGAACGAGGTGGCGAACCCGCCGATCATGACGATCGCTCCCGGTGCCGTCAGACTGACGACCACCGCCAGGATGGTGAGCGTCGTGACAAAAACACGATTGGCCCAGATCTGCTCGGCATGGCCGGCCTCCTGCTTCTTGAAATAGCGCCAGTAGACATCACGCAGGATGATCGTACCGCCGGTGCCGATATAGGGCGCGGCGGTGGAATGGATCGCGGCAATGATGCCGAGAAAGACGATGGCCATCATCGGCCCGGGCAACAGATAGTTCATCAGCATCGGCACCAGATCGCCATCGACCTGCGGGGCGATGTGTCCCATATCCATCAGGATGCGGCCGCCCATACCTTGGAATGCGGTGAAAAAGAACAGGGCCAGACCGACGACGAAGGTGGACATGAAGACCTGTTGCCAGGCCAGCGGTTTCGGCGAGGCCATACCGTAATTCCACAGGATGAAGGCCGGCGAGGACTGGATGCCCATCAACGCGAACATGTAGGTGAGGATCATCGCCGCGGTCCAGCCGCCGGTCCCGAGACCGAATTTCATCAGGCTCGGCACCTGCACGTATTTGTCCTCAAATCCCTGAACGGCCTGGGTGAACGAACTCCAGCCGCCGATCGCATCGGCGGTAATGGTATACCAGCCGAGGATGACGATACTGGTCACCAGCAGGATGAACTGAATAACCCCGACCCAGGTCGAGGCCTTGAGGCCGCCGCTCACCACGTAGAACCAGACAATAAAGGCCATGAAGAAAAGACCGGCGGTATACGGCACACCGGCGACGATTTCAAAAAGCTTGGCGGCGGCGATCAATTGCAGGCCGGTATAAAACATCGAGTAGAGCACCGCCGACAGAACGGTCAGCCAGCGGATCGCCTCGTTGTTGTAGTAGTAGGCGAACATGTCGCCCGGGGTGACAAAACCGTAGCGCTTGCCCATCAGCCAGTTCCGTTTGGCGAAAAAGGCACCGGTAATCGGAATGGTCAGAACATAGAATGAGGCGAAGGCATAGGCCAGGCCGTCACGCCAGATCAGGCCGGGATGACCGACCGTGGTCCAGCCCGAAAACGAGGCGGCCGTTGCCGCCATCAAAAAAGCGATAAAGGGGATCGAGCGACCACCGATGGCATAGCCGGAGGCGGTTTTCTCGGTGAAGTATCCCCTCAAACCCCACCAGAAGCAATAGATTATATATAACCCCAGAAAGATATACACCCATGTTCTTGGTTCCATCGTACCTCCCCTCCTTTCATCGTCTCGCGATTGATCTGGCTGGTTAACAGAATGGTTACCAATTGATGGCAGATCTCCGGGATGCCGCATCACCTCCTTGTCCCGGCCGAGGTGCTCATAATTCACGTTTGTTGCCGCTCCGTCCCCCTGACACGGCCAGCAATCGTGGAACTACCGGTGTTACCGGCGAACAAAAAGTTCACAAAAAATGATAGGAAACGCCACTTTCTCTTAATACTGTATAGCTTCCTTGATGGCAAGCATCATTTTTATTTATTCACACTATTCTTGTTCTCCCTGATCAGTCTTGCTTGTCTGATACCCCGGTTTGCACTATGATTGACGATACGAAAAAGGTGCTGTCTGCCTCGGCTGCATTATTTTGCATCCGCGTTTCTTCCCATGGAGATCGCCATGCCCCCCGAACAGATTCCGCGGCACAGGGCCGACGCCCCGTACCCGTCAGATCTTCAGGATTTTCGTGATATTCTGTTCAACGCCCCGGTCGGCATCTTCACGTCGACACCGGAAGGTCGCTTTGTCTATGCCAATCCCGCCTTGGCCCGGATGTACGGCTACAGCTGTGTCGAGGATCTGCTTGATTCAATCACAGACATCGTCAGGCAAACCCACGCCGATCCGGCCGACCGGACATTTTTTGTCAGTCAACTCGAGCAATACGGAGAAATCGTCAACAACGAGTGTCGTCTGCGCCGCAAGGACGGCTCTTTCTTCTGGGTTTCGCGAACTGCCCGGTTGATCAGGGACGCCAACGGCAAGAGCGCTTATTATCAAGGATTCACGACCGACATCACGGCCCGCAAGGAGGCCGAGCAGGAACTGCAGACGAGCCGTGAACGATTACACAGTATTTTCCGGGTCGCACCGACCGGAATCGGCGTGGTCAGCGAGCGCGTTTTGCTCGAAGTCAACCGGCGGATCTGCGAGATGACCGGCTATCGTGTTGACGAGTTGATCGGCCGCGACGCCCGAATGCTCTATCCAAGCCAGGAGGATTACGATTATGTCGGCGACGAGAAGTACCGACAGATCGACGCCTGCGGCACGGGCCTGGTGGAGACCCTCTGGCAACGCCGGGACGGCACGGTCATCGACGTGTTGATGGCCTCGACGCCGCTGGCCCCGAACGATCCGGCCAAGGGAATCACCTTCACGGCGCTGGATATTACCGAGCGTAAACAGGCGGCGGAGGCGCTCCGTCAGAGCGAGGAGCGGTTTCGCTCGATGGTCGAGGGCGCGCCCGAACCGATCTTCATTCAGACGCAGTTGCGTTTCGCCTACCTTAATCCTAAAGCAGTCGAGCTGTTCGGCGCAGACCGGGCCGAACAACTGCTCGGCACTCCGGTCATGGAACGCTTTCACCCGGATTTCCACGATATCGTCCGCCGTCGGATCCAGATACTCAACGAAGAGCAGCGGCCGATTGACGAACGCTACGAATTGCAGTTCATCCGTCTCGACGGGTCGACCACCTGGATGGAAACGAGCGGTCAACCGATCCTCTACCGGGGGCACCATGGCGCTCTGATCTTTGTCAGGGATATTACCCAGCGCAAGAAAGCGGATCGGGAGCGCGACATGCTTCAGCAGCAATTGGTGCAATCCCAGAAAATGGAATCGATCGGCCGTCTGGCCGGCGGCATTGCCCATGATTTCAACAATATGCTCGGGGTGATTCTTGGCCATACCGAAATGGCCATGGAAGATCTGGCGCCCGACCATCCACTCTTTGCCAGCCTCCGGGAAATCGACAAGGCGGCTGAACGTTCGGCCAAACTGACCGGACAATTGCTCGCTTTTGCGCGCAAACAGATCGTTGCGCCCCGCATCATCGACCTGAGCGACACGGTGACCGGCATGCTGCAGATGCTGCGTCGCCTGATCGGCGAACATATCGACCTGTTCTGGCTGCCCGGCGTCGGCCCCCAGCCGGTCAAAATGGACCCCGCCCAGATCGATCAGATTCTGGCCAATCTCTGCGTCAACGCCCGGGACGCCATCGGGGACTCCGGCAGTATCACCATCGAGACGGATGGCCTGCTGGTCGACGAGCCCTATTGCACTGCGCATCCGGATGCCAAACCGGGCGATTATGTGGTACTCGCCGTCAGCGACGACGGCTGCGGTATGGACCCGAAGACAATCGAGCACCTTTTTGAACCCTTTTTTACGACCAAAGAAGTCGGCACAGGGACAGGACTCGGCTTGGCGACGGTCTACGGTATCGTCAGGCAAAACGGCGGTTTCATCAACGTCTACAGTGAGATGGGGCTCGGCACGACATGCCGGATCTACCTGCCGCGCCACCGGGCCCGGCGGGAACCAACCGACAAAGATGTCACCCACATCCCGCTGGCGGCCGGTCATGAAACCATTCTGCTGGTCGAGGACGAACCGATGATTCTCGATATGTCCCGCGCCATGCTTCAGCGTCAGGGATACCGGGTTCTGGCCGCCGAACGACCCAGTGAAGCAAGAAAACTCGCGGCACGAGAAAACGGTACCATTGATCTGCTGGTCACCGACGTGATCATGCCCGAGATGAACGGGCGCGATCTGGCCGAACAGCTCAAAGAACTCATCCCGGACTTGAAAACCCTGTTTATGTCGGGCTACACGGCCAACGTTATCGCTCACCACACCGTTTTGGACAGGGACGTATGGTTCATTCAGAAACCATTTACCAAAAAGGAACTTCTCACCAAGGTCAGAGAGGTGCTGGATCAGAACGACGGCCAGTCGTCTTAGCACCTGCCGTCGCAACACCCGGCCTGCCCCGAGTCATCTTCTCTCAGAGCAGAGATAAATAATTTATAATACAGAAAATACCATGGACCTATTAAACAAAACTATCGCTCTTGTTAACTGGAAGCCCATCCTGACCACCTCGCTGCGTATCGTGCTCATCCTGGTGATCGCCTGGATAGCGATGATCATGCTGCGCAAGGTGCTTGGGCGGCTGGAGCGGCGCCTGATCAAAAAAAGCGTCGACAACGCCGAGCCGCCGACGGAATCGGCAAAACGCGCCGAGACACTGGTGCGACTCATCCGCCAGGCGCTGCAAATCGCGCTGTGGCTGACGATTGTCCTGATCATTCTGCGCGAGTTGGCCCTGGACATTGCCCCACTGCTGGCCAGCGCCGGGGTAGTCGGGTTGGCCATCGGTTTCGGGGCCCAAAACCTGGTGCGTGATTTCATTTCCGGCTTTTTCTTCATCCTGGAAAATCAGATCCGGGTCGGCGATGTCGCCGTCATCAACGGCACCGGCGGCCTGGTCGAGCAGATCAACTTCCGGACCATCGTGCTGCGTGACCTCTCCGGCGTCGTGCATACCTTTCCCAACGGGACGGTGAGCACCCTGGCCAATCTGACCAGGGACTGGTCGGCCTACGTCTTCGACATCGGTGTCGCGTATAAAGAGAACACCGACCGGGTGATCGCGATCATGAAACAGGTCGGCGCCGAACTCCTGGCGGATCCTGAATACGGCGCCGCCATGCTGGAAGAGCCGGAGATTTTCGGGGTGGACCGTTTCGCCGATTCGGCGGTGATCATCAAGGGCCGGATCAAAACCAAACCCATCCGGCAATGGGCCGTCGGCCGTGAATACCTGCGCCGGATCAAAGCGGCATTTGACCGGGAAGACATCGAAATTCCGTTTCCGCACGCCACCGTTTATTTCGGCGAGAAACAAGTTTCACCGCTGATGCAGCTACTCGACAAAAATGCCCCGCCCTTCCAGGATAAAGAATAGCCGGTACCTCCGGCCGCAAGCCCCGTCGCCCCCATTGACAGCTCCTGCCGCCTGCCTGATGCTCCCCGATTCGCTTCTTTCCTGTGCTTCTCATCCGGTTGCCGCGATCAACCGCAACACGTCTGCCTGATTAGTGAATTGCCATGACTTTCCAGAGCAGGTTGGCTATTATGGACCCATTCCATCGGACAACACTCGCTTGATTTCTTCATGCCGGAACAACTCGGCAGGGCAATGCCCCGCATCCCGGCTGCATCCTTCAGGAGCAAGCTCATGAAACACCGGTCTTTTTTTCGATTCCTCTGTGCCGCCACCCTGCTGCTTTATGGCTCTGCCGCCGTCCAAGCCGGGCAGGTCATCACCCGGGAGGAACGCACCTGGGCACAGCAGGTGGTAAGCGGTCAAGTCCAGCCCGACGAGGTGGCAAGCTCCAAAAGTATCGCCGTACTCAATTTCCATAACCGTACCGGACAAAAACGGCTCGATGCGCTGCAGAAGGGAATGGCCCTGCTGTTGAGCCACGATCTGGCGAAAATCGAGGCGATAACCGTGATCGAACGCACCAGGATGCAGGCGTTGCTCGACGAGGTGCAGCCGGACGCCGGCGATGGCATCGACGATGCCGCCGCACCGTCTGTGGGTAAACCGCTCGACGCTTATTATGTGGTCAACGGAGCGATCACCGAAGGGTCCATCGAGCAGCTGGCCGTGCGCACCTCCCTGATCGACGTCCCCTTCGGCACCAGTTCGGCGCTGCCGACGGCCGCCGGTCCCATCGATGAATTGTACCGCATCCAGAAAGACGTGCTGTTCCATGTCCTGGACAGCCTCAATATTTATCTGCCAACAAAAGAGCGCCGCAGCCTGGAAGTTCCTCCAACGGCCAGCACGCCGGCCCTTCTCGCCTTCTTTCTCGGGATCGACGCCTCTGATCGAAAACAGTACCGGCAGGCCGCCGATCTGTATACCCGGGCGCTGGCAGAAGATCCGAGCTTTGATCTGGCCCGGGAGGCCCTGCAGGAGCTGACCGATCGCAATCTGCTCGTTGACCTCGAGGCGACGCCCGTTGCCCGGGAGCCGGAACCCCTGCCCCCGCCGGCCGAATCAGAGATGAGTTCATCGATGAAGATCGGTCTCGGTGTTGCCGCCGTTGCCGGCGGAGTTGCCCTGATCGCGGCCGCCGGTGGGGGCGGTGGTGGGGGTGGGAACGGCGGCGAACCGCCGCCGACGGATTCGGAACCGACCGTCACCATCGACACCACCGCCGTCAGCTGCACAGAAGATGTTGTGACCTTTACCTTTTCGGAACCGATGGATACCCGATTCGGTTATGCCGACAGCAGTGATGCGTCCTTTACCGTGACCGGCAGCTGGCTCGATGTCCAGCATTACCGGACGAGTTGGAGCGGCCAGGAAACCTTTTGCGAAGAAACGGTGACCTCGGTCGATATCATCCTGACCAATTTTCAAAGTGAAGACGGCACCCCGCTCAGCGGTCAAACCACCTTTACGCTGGAGTTTGAATAAAAAAGGCAAAAAATAGGGCAGTCAAGAAAAAACGGGACAGAAAAAAAACGGGACAGTCCCCTTTTTGCAAAGCAAAAAGGGGACTGTTTGAATGCATAAGTAGGGCAAGGTTGCAGGAAACCTCCAAG
>CAYSSK010000051.1:0-26803 GCA_964433645.1 uncultured Desulfofustis sp. | reverse complement strand
CCTTCGCGATGCAGCTTCCGGCAGGGCCGACCAGCCTGGGGACACTGATTTTCACGGAAAGACCAGGCGGGAACAACGGCGGACATCCGGCAACAGGGCTGGTCGGCTGGCATCATGAGAGTTGGATTTTAGCGATTGAAAAGGTGAGGGAAACCATGCACCGCTCTTGTTTATAGAAAATAGAGAGAAAAATGCAAGCCATTTGGCCGCCGGCAGCCACGCGCTCACCCGCTGAGCCGGCGGGCCCGGCGCCGCGCCATCGGCAGCAACTGCACGATCATGATGCCGAAGAAGATCAGCGCCGCGCCCGAAAATTCAGCCGCCCCGAGCCGTTCGGCAAGAAACAGCATGCCGGCCAGCGCGGCGAAGACCGTCTCCGAACTGAGAATGATCGCCGCATCGGCTTCATGGGTGTAGCGCTGGCCGACGACCTGCAGCGTAAAACCGACACCGGTCGACAACAGCCCGGCGTAGAGAATGCCGAACAGGCCGTTGTGAAAATAAATCAGCTCCGGTTGTTCGATCGGCAGGCCGATAGCCAGCCCGCAAAGGCCGCAGACCAGGAACTGGCCGCAGGCCACCACCAGCGGCGCCCGGGTCCGCACGGCCATGGTGCCGACGATGATGACATGAAAGGCCCAGAAGAGGCTGGAGGCGATCACCCAGAAATCGCCGAGGCGCAGATCGAGCCCCTGGGCGCCGCTCATGATATAGGTGCCGATCAGGCAGCAGGCCGAACCGGGCCAGACCGACCAGTGCACCTTCCGCCTGAGCAGAAAAAAGGAAATGATCGGCACCAGCGGCACGTACAGGGCCGTCAGAAAACCGGCATTGGTGACCGTGGTGTGAAAGATGCCGTATTGCTGAAGCGCCGCACCGGTAAACAGGATAAGCCCGGTGAGGGCAATACCGAGCCAGTCGATACGGCCGAAACGTCGTTCCTCGGTGTTGACTCTGTTAAATTGGCGGATCGCCAGGGGCAGGATGAAAATACCGCCGACCAGCATTCTCGTACCGGTGAAGGTAATAGCCTGCAGGCCGCCGGTCCCGACCTGCTGCACGACAAAGGTCGTCCCCCAGATGACCGCGGTCAGGAGCAGCAGGGAATTGGCCTGCAACCGGGACATCATCGACCGTCCTGCCCGGTGGGTATCGCCTCGACCTGGGCGGGCCGGTGACAGATAACCGCATCGCGGCGCCGGCCCAGCGACGCGAGGGCCAGACCATTGCCGGCCGTGCCGTTGAAGACCAAAATCGCCTCGCAATCGGCCTCGAACAGCCGGCCAATACGCTCGACGGCCTGCTTCGTCCACGAATCGTCGCCATGGGCTGAAGCGTGAGCCTGATTGGCCTCAGCCAGAATGGACCAGGCCTGCGGACGGATCACGGCGTTGTTGTCGCCGGCACCGTGCTGTGCTGCTTTCATGGTCTGAACCCTCCTCCCCTGTTCGGCTGGACGACTATAGCTGTTCCAACGATTTTTGCAAGGAACGTGCTCGCCACGGCGCCTTCAGGACCATCGGCAGCGGCACGAAAGACCGCGGCGGCACTTAGCCGCCGCTGACCCGGAAGTGAACGCTCAGCGGGTTGTGGTCGGAACTGTGGACCGGGTAACTGTGCGCCCTGACGACATCGAGGCCCCTGGCGAAAACACCGTCGACGGTCCGATTGAAAAAGCGGCTGCGGTGATCGGGGTGAAACGCTACCGGCTGGAGGTCAAGAGCGGCCAATTCCGATTCGATCAGCTCCAGCCGTGCCGCGCTCCAGGTATTGAAATCACCGGCGACGACCACCGGCCCGCGATGGGAACGAATCATCTCCTTGATCTCTTCGATCTGGCTGCGGACCGAATCGAGGGCGAGGGTAAAGTTAACCACGTGGACATTGACGACCAGCAGCAGCTCAGAGGTGCCATGCAATGGATAGGTGCTGGCCAGGGCCATTTTCGGAATCCTGATGACCGGTTCGGTCTCGCGCAGGGCGCAATAATCGCTTGGCCTGACCGGAGAAATCGACATGACCCCGGTCTCTCCCCCGGCCGAGTGAAACGCCGGGGCCAACTGCCAGTTTCGATCCATCAGGGAAAGCTGGGTCCGGAGATGTTCCCCGAGCGCGGCCTCCTGCAGCAACACGATATCGGCATCGGCCCCGAGAGACACGAGGTCCCGCTGCCAATCGGGATCGTCACCCTTGTGGGTGTTCCAGCTGACAATGGAGAAACCGGCCGGATCGATGCCGACTGCTGATTCGGTAAAGGCAGCACCGTCGCCGCCGCAGGAGCCGCTGCTGCGGGTCGACACCTCTCCCTGCCCCCCGCTCAGGACATAGGCGTGATCCGGCACGGCCAAACCATCGCTCAACAGGAGCGACAGCGCTCCGATCGCCGCCAGGCCCAGGCCCAGGAAAAGCTGGCCGCGCACGTCTTTCAATGTCTGCATTAACACCTCGTCTTTAACGAACGTAAATCCCCGTTAATGTAATCCACCTTGTCGATGGAAGCAACGAGCAAAGTTCAGCCGTGCATCCCGGACACCGCCGCGGCAACCGAGGCAAAATCATCAAATCATAATCATCGGCTTACCGAACCGTAATCAATACACTTTACCGTGGCGCAAACCTCAGCTTCAAGGAGCGCACCGCATGAATCCGGCACATTACCGCAGCATCTGGATTTCCGACACCCACCTGGGAGGGCGCAATCTGCAAAGCAAAAAACTGCTCCAATTTCTCCAGGCCACCGATTCCGATTATCTCTACCTGGTCGGCGATATCTTTGATCTCTGGAAACTCAAACGGAGCTGGTTCTGGCCGTCGATCAACGACCAGATCGTCGCCGCCATCATGGGCAAGGCCGCCGGCGGCACCCGGGTCTTCTACCTGCCCGGCAATCACGACGAGTTGCTGCGCGCCTACAGCGGCTCATCTTTCAATAATATCACCATCGCCGACCAGGTCGTGCACGAAACGGCCAACGGCGGCAGGTACCTGATCCTGCATGGCGACGTCTTCGATTGCGTCGTTCAGAAACGGCGCTGGCTGGCCAACCTCGGCAGCATCCTCTACGACCTGCTGCTGGTGTTCAACCGCTGGTACAACGCGCTGCGCCGGCTGACGGGGCGCCCGTACCACTCGATTTCGGCGAGTATCAAGCATCGGGTCAAGCAGGCGGTCAACTATATCGGCAATTTTGAAGAGATTTTGGTCAGCGAAGCGCGGCGCAAGCGGGTGGATGGCTTGATCTGCGGGCATATTCACCACGCCGCGATCAGGGATATCAACGGCGTACTCTACAGCAATGCCGGTGACTGGGTGGAAAGCTGCACCGCCCTGGTCGAGAACGGCAACGGAACCATCGGCATCATCGACTGGCATGACGCACCCTGTTCACCTGAACTCGTAAAATCAAAGGCGGCGCTCGGCTATCTGGAAAAATTCAAATTTCCGTTCAAAATCAAGCCCAGCGTGACCAATATGCCGCAAACATCCAAGTGATGTCTCGAGGGCACATTGCTCTCCTCTCGCCCCGAGGCCGGCTGAAAATACCATCTACCCAGGGAGCCTTATGAAGATCGCTATCGTAACCGACGCCTGGTGCCCGCAAATTAACGGGGTCGTCACCACCTACCTGCAGACGATCCGGGAACTGCGCCGGCTGGGCCACCGCGTGATCACCATCACCCCGCAACGGTTTTTCTCAATCCCCTGCCCGACCTATCCGGAGATCCCCCTGTCGCTGGCCACAGCCCCGCGGATCCGGGAGCTGCTGAGCCGTTTCGCACCGCACGCCGTTCATATCGCCACCGAAGGACCGGTCGGCTGGGCGGCCAGACGGGCCTGCCTGACCGCCGGCTTTCCGTTTACCACCGCCTATCACACCCGGTTCCCGGAATACATCCGGATGCGTTTCCCGATCCCGCTCCGTCTGAGTTACAACATCGTCCGCCGTTTTCACAACACGGCGGCCCGGCTCATGGTCTCCACCGATGCACTGAAAACCGAACTCGAGCAAAAAGGGTTCACTCGGGTTTTTGTCTGGTCACGAGGCGTCGACACCTCGCTGTTTCAGCCGGGGCCGCCGATTGACCGCTCGGCGTCCGGCCGGATCTTCACCTATGTCGGCCGCGTCGCTCCCGAGAAAAACATCGAGGCCTTCCTGACGCTCAACCTGCCCGGCCGCAAGGTCGTTATCGGTGACGGCCCGGCCCTGCCAACCCTGCGCAGCCGCTATCCCGACGTCACCTTCACCGGCTTCAAACAGGGCCGGGAGTTGGCTAAGCTCGTCGCCGCCAGCAGCGTCTTCGTCTTTCCCAGTCTGACCGACACCTTTGGCGTCGTCCAACTCGAAGCCATGGCCTGCGGGGTGCCGGTGGCAGCCTATCCGGTCGACGGGCCGCGAGCCGTTATCAGAAACGGCTACAACGGCTGGATGGCCGACGATCTGGCCGTCGCCGTCAACAACTGCCTGGACATCGATCGGGATCACTGCCGAAGCTTTGCGATGGATCATTCCTGGCAGGCCTCGACCCGGCAATTTCTTGCCAACCTCTGCTTCCAGGAGCATGCCTTCGCTCAACAGCCCGTGGCGCTCCAGAAGGCGGCCTGACCCGGGCCATGACCGCGCCCTTGCCCTCCGTCACCTCCCTGCCGGCATTGGCCTCGGATGCAGCCCGATTTGGTGCATTCGCCCGGCAAACCGGACTCCAGCCCTTCGGTGCCGGCGACACGACGGCCGGCATGGAGTATGAGTTGCAGGTTGCCGTTGAAGGTAGCAGCGACCAGGTCGACCTGCCGCTGACGATCAAACATTCCGGCTATTTCAAAAACATCGTCGAGAGAAGCAGGCGCGGCGACTGTTCCGAGCAGATCGTCGACGACTTGCAGGCCTTTCTTGCCGACCGCCATCAGACGATCTGGGAAAACAGCTGGATCCGGATGAAAACAGGATGCCTGAGCAATTATGCGGCGCGGATGATCGAAAGCGATTTCCTGGCCGACAAGAGCCGGCCGAACGGACCGTTGCGCAGCGACCGGCATATGTTTTTTGCCGTGCATCGCGGGGAGCAATGGCTGCGTTTGCCGATCAGCTATGCGCTCAAGCTGGCCCTGGCCGACTGCATCGGCCGCTCTCCCGACCTGCCGGAACGGCTCCGCACCACGGCCGAGGGCCTGCTCGACCATTTCATCAGCGACAACACGTCCCCGGAAATCCTGTCTTTGAGCATCGTCAGGTCTTCGGCGTCGACCATCGGCTGCGAAGCCGCCCGGGAAACCGCCCGTACCTACCTCTTCTGCCAGCTGTTGATCAACTATGCCAACACCCGGTTCGGCCTGAAAAAGACCGGACAGCGGGCCGTGCTCTATTTTGCCCCGCAGGCGCCGGTGCGGCAAAAGCGAATCAACGACCTGGTCTCGGACAGTTTTTATCGTCAACTCTACATGAGCCCCTGCCTGTCCGGCTGGAATCGCGGGGAAGACAAGCACGCCTACATGGAATTGTGCCACCGCACCCTGTCGCGCAGTCAGCTCAATACCCTTGGCAAACTGCGTGAAGCCGGTATCCTGGTCAACAACCTGGTGGTCCTGCCGAACACCTCGAACACCTGCCTGGCCAATAACGGCACCCACGTTTCGCTCGGCTCCAGCGCCCTCTCATCACTCGCAGCGGAGCCGTCATCCGGGTTTAGTCCGGCCGTCGAAACGTATTTCGGCGATCTGGTCATCAAAATTTTCGAACATTTCCTGCCGCTGCTGGTCACCACCTGCAGTGCCGCACCGTATCGTATCGATTACGCCGATTTTCACCCCGAAAAGGTCCTCGGTTTTCTCCCCCACGAGCTTGACTATACCCATCTGCGCATGCTCTGGCGGCGCTGGCAGAAAAAGGCCGACATTTCCGTCTTCAGCCGGCCTCTGACGCCGTTCGGACCGCCGGCGCTCGACCGACTGATCGCGCTGATCTGCCGGACCCGCGGCGATCTCGTCCCGGATTTTCGCCTGATCGATTACCTGGTTGCGCTGCTATCCACCGAGACCAGCCCGGCCTTGAACGGCATTCCCGGCGCGCAGGACCTGCTCAAACGCGATCTCGCCGAAATGGGCGTCTTCGACGAACGCCTGACCCTCTACCTGCCCTGCCGTTTGCGGGACTATCGGAGCAGAGGATACAGCGGTTTCGAAGGCCGATTCTATTCGCTGTTTCCCCGCCTGGGAGACGACCTGCGCACCGCCGTCGACATCCAGAACCTGGTCACCGCGCTGGCTTATCGACTGGCCCTGCGGGGCTCGATCGGCCATGGCGATATTCCCGATACGCCGACCTGCGAGAGCGAACGGCGGCAGATCTTTTTTGCCGCTGCCATCGGCATTCCAACGATCTTCATCCGGACCGCCACCGGCAACCGCCTGCTGGCGCGGATCCTGAGCCGGGTCGAGGGAAAACGCAGCAGCCGGCGCTATCGGGGCTACACGCGGGTTACGGTCCGGCAGTACCAGCTTGCCCTGCTGACCATCATCGATGAGGAGTGCCCGGATTTGATCGAGGATCTGCGGGTCGCTCCCTGCCTGGCCGCTGTGCGACAGCAGATCCTCGATCCGAACGGGTCGGCCGCCGGCCGACTGACCGCCGGTATAATGACGGCGGCCGGCTATCGGCAACGGCCGCTGGCCGTGCCCGCCGAACGCTTCAACCTGGCCAGTGAAGCCTATTATCGCACCGAACTCCGTGTCGATCATCTCAAAGAAGGCCTGGCAGTCCTCGCCGACGACTGCCGTCGGCTCGAACAGGAGTCCGGAGAACTCCGCCAGCCCGACGCCGCCCTGCCGGGCCTGAGCGACGGCCCGGTCGACTATCTGCGGCGGCATGAGCAGGGGCTTCTCGACGAAACGCTGACGCCGGACAAACTGCAAACCTTATTGACCATCTGCCTCACCGTTTATGATAGCCGTTCCCGTCAGTGACCATGATGAACATCGGCACACTCCACCATCAATATATCGACCGCACCTCCGGTACCGTTCGCACCGAAACGCTGTTCGGCGACTCCCTGGTCCGTTTGCTCTACGGTCCGACCCGGGAGCGGGCCCCGGTCCTGTTCAAGGCCCTGACCTCCGCCCGAATGTCGAGTCTGCTCGGTTGGTGGCACTATGACCGGCCGAGGCTGATCCCCTGTCGCGGCCCCGCCCTGCTGCGCAGACTCGGTGTCGATCCCGGGGAATGCTGCAGATCGGCCGATTTCTACGACAGCTATCGCAAAGTGTTCGAACGGCAGATCCGCTACTGGCACTGCCGTCCCCAGCCCGCCGACCCCGAAGCCGTCCTCGCCCCGGCCGATGCCCGTGCCCTGATCGGTTCCCTGGCCGAAACCTCGCTGCTGCTGATCAAGGAAAAGCTCTTTACGATCCCGGAACTGCTCGGCCGCAAGGAACCCTTCCGGCATCGTTTCACGAGCGGCGATTTTGGTGTTTTTCGCCTCACCCCTGACAAATACCATTACAACCATCTGCCGGTCAGCGGCCGGGTCATCGATATCTACGAGGTGGATGGCGGTTATCATTGCTGCAATCCGTCGGCAACCGTCGCCGTTGCCTCGATTCTCGCAAAGAACCGGCGCTCCGTGACGATCATCGATACCGATGTGCCGGCCGGCAGCGGTGTCGGCCTGGTGGCGATGATCGAGATCGTTGCCTTGATGATCGGCTCTCTTACTCAATGCTATAGCGAGCACCGCTACGATCGGCCCCGGCCGCTGTCGATCGGCGGCTTCGCTCGCAAGGGAAGTCCGAAAAGCCTCTTCAGACCGGGGAGTTCGACCGTGGTGTTGTTGTTC
Organism: uncultured Desulfofustis sp.; assembly: GCA_964433645.1. Lineage (GTDB taxonomy): Bacteria > Desulfobacterota > Desulfobulbia > Desulfobulbales > Desulfocapsaceae > Desulfofustis. The sequence continues at coordinate 18,977 of CAYSSK010000051.1, read as the reverse complement.
GAACCGGACCGAATTCGTTTTTCCGATGACCTGCGAAGCAATGGCCGGCGGCTCGATGCCGCCAGCCGTTTCAGCGACCGGTTCGGCCGCCCGCTCGTCGAGACCGAGGTCACGGTCCGCTCGCTGATCGGCCGGCGCCTGAAGCAACCCCAAACCGAGATCACGATCAACTCGCCCATCCGACGGTGGCGGAATTAACCTTTACGGAGTAACACCATGGCGGAACTCACCTTTCTTGGAGGCATTACCGTCCTTTTCACGATGCTGCTGTGCTGGGGCTTTTCCTTTCTGCCTCAGGAACGCTGGCAGATGCTGGCCGTGTTGCCGCTGCACAAACAACAAGACAACAGCTGGCACGGGCTGAACCTTACCTATTACGGCTTTTTTGTCGCCACCAGCCAGCTCCTGGCCGTCACCCTGCTGGTCATCCTGCTCGGCTCTGTGGCGATCTCGCTGACCGGGGTCCTGCTGACGCTCTTCCTGCTGCTGCTCGTCTGTCTGCCCGCCGCCCGGGTCGTTGCGATGATCGTCGAGAAGAAGCAACACACCTTTACCATCGGCGGCGCTTCCTTTATCGGCATCCTGCTGGCCCCGGCGGCGATTGTCTGCTCCGCCAAACTCCTCGAAACAGCGGGTGCCCACGCCTTTCTGCCGCTCCTGCCGACCCTGGCCGCACTGTCGCTGTGCTATCTGCTCGGCGAAGGCCTCGGTCGCCTCGGCTGTATCAGTTACGGCTGCTGTTACGGCAAACCGGTCTGTCAGTGCAGCAAGAACCTGCAGCGCCTGCTGTGGAAGCAACGCTTCATCTTTACCGGGGAAACAAAGAAAGCGGTTTACGAGGGGCGGTTTGCCGGGGAACCACTGGTACCGATTCAGGCGATAACGGCCGTCATTTACACGGCGACCACCATCATCTGCTGCTGGCTGTTTCTCCATGGCCACTACCGGGCCGTCCTGCTCGGCACCATTATCGTCGGCCAGGGCTGGCGGGTGCTCTCCGAGTCACTGCGCGCCGACTTTCGCGGTTTTTCCACCATTTCCGCCTACCAGAAAATGGCCATCGGAGCACTGGGGTATGTTCTCGTTTTGAGCTGGTTTCTGCCCCTTGACGCAACCGCTCCACCGGTATTGGCGGACGGTTTCCGGATGCTCTGGCAGCCCGGCCTGATCCTCGGCCTGCAGGGCCTGTGGCTTCTTTTTTTCGTGATCTTCGGCAAAAGCTCGGTCACCACCGCTACCGTGTCGTTCAGCATTGTTCCGGAACATATCTGAGCGGTTCCGAAAGGAGCTGCCATGCAAACCGACTCACACCAGTCCCCTTGCCAAGCGTGCGGCCGGACCACGCATCGCCGAGAGGAAAGGGGCGTCGGGCGGAGACAGGGCGCGGTTCACCCGGCTCATCCCGGCATTGTCAGGCCGGGCTGTCGCCGAATTGATAGCGGGTGGTGTGCTGGTATCTCTTTCCCGCCGGCAGGATGACCGAGGGGAAGGCCCGGTGATTGGGCGAATCGGGAAAATGCTGGGGCAACAGGCAGAGCGCTTCGCGCCGGCGCCGCGGCCGGTCGCCTCTGCCGGTCATCTGTTCATCGAGCCGGTTGCCGGTGCAGAGCTGCAGGCCCGGCTGACTGGTCCTGATGGTCAGAGACCGGCCGGTGCCTTGATGATACAGCGCAGCGGCGACGACCTCGGCGTCACCTGCGCCGTCGAGCACGAAGAAGTGATCGAATCCCCCGTCGATCAGCCGGTCTGCGTCGATTTCTTCAATGGCCCGGCCGATCGGTCGCGGAGAACGAAAGTCCAGATCGGTGCCATCGACCGGTTTCAGCGTACCGACCGGAATCCGATCACGCTCCACCGGAATATACCCGGAAGCGTTGATCTGCAGGCGATGGTTGTCAATCGTGCCGCTCCCGGCCAGATTGAAATAGGTGTGCTGCGTCAGGTTGACCACGGTCGACCGATCACCGGCCGCGCTATAGTCGATGATCAGCGAGTTGTCAGCCGTCAGCAGGTAAAGCACCCGCACATCGACAATGCCCGGGTAGCCCTCGTCACCGTCCGGGCTGGTCAAGAGCAGCCGCAGACCGCAGCCCCGGGCTTCGCGTACCGGCTCCGCGTCCCAGATCTTCTTGCTGAACCCTTCATGGCCGCCATGCAGGTGATGCACGCCCTCATTAGCCGACACTCGGTGGATGGTACCGTCGATCTGGAAGCGGGCCCGGCCGATGCGGTTGGCACATCGGCCGATAAGGGCCCCGGCATAGGCCCGATCATCGATATAGGCGTTCAGGTTGTCATAGCCGAGGACGATATTGCCCGGGACACCGCGACGATCGGGAACCCGGATGGCGGTAATAATGCCCCCGAAATTGGTCAACGATACGACCAGCCCTTTGTCGTTGCTGAAGGTATAGAGATCGATATCTCTGCCCTGGTGGCTGCCAAACGGTTTCCTGACAAGATTCACCTGCTTCTCCCTCGCTCGACGACAGCAAAAACCTCAGCGCCATCCGCCGGCCGATACGCCCGGCGGATGGTCCATGCGTGCATATTTTTTAACATCGCTTCTCAAAAGAGACATCTCGGCCATTTACCTCCGAGCTGTCATCGCCCGTGCAGATCAATCAGCATGGTCGAGTGATCGCCCAGGTCGGTGACCAGCAGGCAATTTCTCAGGGCCGCCGGTCGTCCGAGGGCCAGGGCAACCACCTCGGCGCATTGCACGGCGGCCATGGCCATCGCGGTAAACGGCAGGGTTCCCAGCCTTCCCTCGGCGCCGGTTGCTGTCGACTCGTTGCCCCGATAGATACGGGATAATCCTTCATCACCGGGAAAGACGACGGTCGCCTGACCGGATGTACCGGCGATCGCCGCGGAGACCAGGACGATCCCGAGCGATGCGCACAGGCCCTGGAGGAGCAGGCGGGCCGGTATCGAATCGAGGCAGTCGACGGCAATGGTGACACCGGCCAGCAGATCCGAGCCGTTATCGCCGGTCAAAAACTCAGGGACCGCCCGGCAGATCACCGCCGGATTGACCTGCCCGAGCCGCCGGGCGGCAACGTCTGCCTTGAGGTGCCCGAGCGATTCGGTGCTGGAGAGCAGCTGACGGTTCAGGTTGCTGTCCGCGAAACGATCGCCGTCGATCAAGGTGAGCCGGCCGATACCGACTCGGCCGAGCATCTCGCACACCGCACCGCCGAGCCCCCCGAGACCGATGATCGCCACCCGACCGCGCAGCAGCTCGATCTGCTCCCGGCAGGACAGGCTGGTCTGGTTGCGCGCGTAAACCTCCGGCACGATGTCCATCTGCAGCGCCGCAAGCTGGATACCTTGATGGTCGCTGTCGAATAGTGCGGCCAGCCGCCGCTGCTCGGCATAGGGCAGGCTGCGATAGACTGAACCATCCGGGCGCTGGAGCGTTTCGGCGACCGTCTTGATCTCCTGCTGCAGGCTCGTTTCCATGCTTTTACCGGGAATCATCTCCGCTTCCATGTTTTCTCCTCACCGCGCCACAATCTCCCAATGTTTTCGTGATGCTTCAGCCAGATCAGCGCGGCGACAATACCGCCTGCCAGCACAGTCGCCGGCGGCTGGCCAAGGAAAAACAGCCAGCAGGGAAACAGCGCCGAGGCCGCCAGCGAACCGGCCGACACGAACCCGGACAGCAGTACCACTCCGATAAAGACCGCCAGGCTGATAGCAATGACCGGCGGAGAGAGGAACAAAAACACGCCGAGCGCGGTGGCCACCCCTTTGCCCCCCTTGAAACCGAGATAGACCGGAAACATGTGGCCGACCACCGCGAGGATGCCGCAGAGCAAGACGAGCCAGTGGCGATACGGCCCGGCAGGCAACAACAGCGCGGCGAGATAGATCGGCAGAAATCCCTTCGAACAGTCGAGCATCAGGGTAATCACGCCGAATTTTTTGCCGAGCAGCCGATTGACGTTGGTCGCGCCGATATTGCCGCTGCCCGCCGTCCGCACATCGATCCCCGCCAGTCGGCCGACCAGCAGGCCAAAGGGAATGGCACCGATGAGATAACTTGCAATTGGCCACAGGATGTTCATAATATAGTTGTCATTCCCTGCGCATGGTTTTGAAAGACGGTTCCGGCAGGTCGGCAGTTTACCGTTTCGCCGCCGACAAAGCAACAGCGCTGCACAGCCATGAACAAGGACAGCAATCACCATTGGTCAAGAGGATCCGGTTGTGGTAGATTCACCGCCCAGCGGTGCTCTTGAAGAAAAAACAACGTGCATGCCGATGACTATCCAGACAATCAAGGAATACCCCGAACCCGTCCTGCGCCTGAAGGCACAGCCGGTTGAACGTTTTGACGAGCAGCTGAAAACCCTGGTCGCGGACATGGCCGAGACCATGTACGATGCTCCCGGCATCGGCCTGGCCGCGCCTCAGGTCGGTCAGTCGCTGCGGGTGATCGTCGTTGACACCACCACACCAGGGGAACCGCACCGTTACCTGGCCATGATCAACCCGGAAATCATCGCTCACGAGGGACATCAGGTCGACGAGGAAGGCTGCCTCAGCGTGCCCGACCTGACGGCCCAGGTCGAGCGGTATCTCACGGTCACCGTGGCCTATCAGGACGAAGACGGAACAGCGCACCAAGTGGAAACCGAAAACCGCTTTGCCGTTGTGCTGCAGCATGAAATCGACCACCTTAACGGGGTCCTGTTCATCGATCATCTCAGTCCGCTCAAGCGGAGTCTCTACAAGAAAAAGCGAAAAAAAATCCTGGCAGCGGAGCAGGCCGCTTAATGACTCGGGAAGAGTTTCGTATCATCTTCATGGGGACACCAGATTTTGGTGTTCCCAGCCTGAACGCGCTGATCCGGGGCCCCGACCGGGTCGTTGCGGTGGTCAGCCAGCCGGATCGGCCCAAGGGCAGGAGCAGGCGGCCGGTGCAGCCGCCGACCAAGGCCGTGGCCGCCAGGCACGGCCTGCCGATTCTGCAGCCGGAAAAAATCAAGACCCCCGAGTTTTTCGCCGCCCTCGAGTCGTATGCGCCGGATCTCATCATCGTGGCAGCCTATGGCAGGATCCTGCCGCCGACCCTGTTGAACCTGCCGAAGCACGGCTGCATCAACGTGCATGGTTCACTGCTGCCCCGTCATCGCGGCGCCGCCCCGATCCAATGGGCCCTGATCAAGGGTGACCCCGAGGTCGGGGTGACCATCATGCAGATGGACGAGGGCATGGATACCGGCGATATCCTGCTCACCGCATCTCTGCGCCCGGATCCCGAAGAAACGGCCGGTTCCCTGCTGCCCAGACTGGCCGAACTCGGCAGCCAGGCCTTGATGGATACCATCGACCTGCTCGGCCAGGGGGGTCTGGCAACCATCAAACAGGACGAGGCGCTGGCAACCACCGCCCCGATGCTGAAAAAAGAGGACGGTCTGATCGACTGGCAGCGGCCGGCCGTGCACATCGACCGATTGATCCGGGGCCTCGACCCGTGGCCGACCGCTTACAGCTATCTCGACGGTCGAAAAATGCAGCTGTTTGCCCCGGCCGTGGTCGGCGAAGAGAGCAGTCAGGTCCCGGGTACCGTGCTGCGTGCCGACCGTGACGGTCTGTTGCTGGCCACCGCCCATAATTGCCTGCTGATCAGGGAAGTCAAACCGGAAGGCCGGGGCCGGATGAGCGTCGCCTCCTTTCTCAACGGCCATCCGGTGACGGCCGGCTGCCGCCTGACGGACCCGCCGGCATAATCCGATGAAGATCGCCTACCTCGATTGTTTTTCCGGCATCAGCGGCGACATGCTGCTCGGCGGTCTGCTGGACTGCGGCCTCGATGCCGAGCTGCTGCGCGGTGAACTGGCCGGGCTTGCCCTCGATCCCTGGGAGATGCAGGTTTCCCGGCTGACCAGGCACGGCATCGCCGCCACCGCGCTGCAGATCAACGCGCCGGCCGGCCGGTCGCTGCGCACCCTGCCCGATCTTACCGCAATCCTGGCTAAGAGCCGGCTCGATCCGGCCGTCATCCGGCGGTCCCTGCAGGTCCTCACCCGTCTGGCCCACGCCGAGGCGCGGGTTCACGACCTGCCGGTGGACCGGGTCCACTTTCACGAAATCGGCGCCATCGACACCATCATCGATGTGGTCGGTGCGGTCGCCGGCCTGCAACTGCTCGGCATCAACAGTGTGCACTGCTCACCGCTGCCGCTCGGCCGCGGCTTCGTCTCCTGCGCCCACGGCCGGCTGCCCCTGCCGGCCCCGGCCGTTTGCGCGTTGCTCGGCGACATCCCGGTCTGCGGCATCGAGGCCGACCGGGAACTGGTCACGCCCACCGGCGCCGCCCTGGTTGCCGAACTGGCCGACAGTTTCGGCCCGTTGCCACCAATGCGAATCACCAGGACCGGCTACGGCGCCGGCCAGGCGGAAGGTGATGAGCAGCGTCCCAATCTGCTCAGGGTGATGCTCGGTGAAGCGCGAGCCGTCGACGAGGCGGCAGAGATCGAAGTGATCGAGACCCATCTCGACGACTGGCACACGGAGGGATTCCCGCTGCTCTGCGACAGGTTGTTCGCCCACCGGGCCCTCGATGTGAGCCTGACGCCGATGCAGATGAAAAAAGGGCGCCCCGGGTTCTGCCTGCGCGTGATCGCCGCCCCGGCCCACGGAGCGAGATTGAAAGAGCTGATCCTCAGCGAGACCTCGTCGATCGGACTGCGCTTTCGCACGGAGCAGCGGCTTACCCTGCCGCGCCGCAGCGTCACCGTTGCCACCCGCTGGGGCCCGGTGACCGCCAAAGAGGTGGATACCCCGATCGGGCCGAAGATCTATCCCGAGTATGAAGCCTGCCGGACCGTCGCCGAGCGGCACCAGGTTCCGCTGGACCTGGTCTATCGCGAGGTCCTGCGGCACAGTGAAGAGGGAGAGTGATAATGGATAGACTGATCGTCGCCATCGCCACCGGACTCTATACCGGCCTGATCCCGAAGGCACCCGGCACCTGGGGCTCGGCGTTCGCGCTCATTCCCTGGTTTTTCTGCCGGCATCTGCCGTTGCCCAACTACCTGCTGGTCATGGCCGGCATTTTTATCGTCGGTTATCTGGCGGCCGGTTCGGCCGAGAAGATCATCAACCGGCCCGACCCGGGCTGCATCGTCATCGATGAGATTTTCGGCATCTTCGTGACGCTGACGCTGGCGCCCAACCACCCGCTCGCCTGGCTGCTCGGCTTCCTGCTGTTCCGGCTCTTCGACATCATCAAACCGTTTCCGATCTCCTGGCTCGATTCCCACCTGCACGGCGGCATCGGCATCATGGCAGACGATCTGGTCGCCGGTCTCTACGCCCTGATCTGCCTGCAACTCCTCTGGCCGCTGCTGATCAGGCTCGCCGCCTGAGTTACGGCGGAGGAACCATCACGCTCAGGACGCCGGCCCGCCCGCGGCCGGCAGCGTGGAAAACGGCGGCAGCCGCCCGTGCATCTGCTCGATGGCCGCCTCGCTGCGCCTGAGTTGATCGAGACTGTCCCAGGTCCCGCCCAGCAGGGCGGCCCGGGCCGCCTCGTTCATGGCCAGCGGAAAACGCTCATCGCGGCAGCCGAACTGCAGGCGTTCGATATCGACCAGCAACGGCAGCGACGGATCGTGCTGCACCCGGCCCTGCAGGTCGAGCACGACCGGTCGGGCCAAGGTGGCGACCACCAGGCCGATACCGGCGCAGTTGCCGGCAAAGATTTCGGCAAAGGATTCGCCGACAATGGCCTTGATACCGAAGCGCAGCAACGCCTGCGGCGCATGTTCCCGACTTGAGCCGCAGCCGAAGTTGCCGTTGACGATGAGGATCCTGGCCCCGCGATAGCGTTCGTCGTTGAAGGGATGGGGCCGCGGCGCCCCGGTTTCGTCGAAGCGCTCGTCGCGAAAGACCTGCTCGCCCAATCCGGCAAAGGTGATGGCACGCAGAAAGCGCGCCGGGATGATCTGATCGGTATCGATGTCATTGCCCGGCAGCACCAGCCCCCGACCCTGAATCCGCTTGATAATTGACGCCTGGCTGCTCATTCGGACCCCTCCAGGAAATCCCTGACATCGGCAACTTCTCCGGCCACCGCGGCGGCGGCTACCATTGCCGGACTCATCAGCAGGGTGCGGCCTAACGGTGCGCCCTGCCGGCCGATGAAATTACGATTCGACGAGCTGGCGCAGAGCTGCCGGTCACTGAGTTTGTCCGGATTCATGGCCAGGCACAGCGAACACCCCGGCTCCCGCCAGGCAAATCCGGCCGCGCGAAAGATCTCGTCGAGCCCTTCCTCCTCGGCCTGGCGTTTGACGCGGCGCGAACCGGGCACGGCCAGAGCCCGCACCCCGGGTGCAACGCGGCGTCCCTTGAGCACAGAGGCAGCGGCCCGGAAGTCGGCCAGCCGGCCGTTGGTGCAGGAGCCGATAAAGGCGACATCGATGGGTTCTCCGGCCAGGCGCCGGCCCGGTCGAAAGCCCATGTGTTCATAAGCCTTGCGGGCACCGGCCAGCTCCTCTTCGGCAAGACCGTCCATCTCCGGCAGCGGCTCGTCGATCGGTGTCACCTGGCCCGGATTGATCCCCCAGGTCAGCTGCGGCGCCATGCCGGAGATGTCGATAGTCACCCGGTCCGCATAGTCGGCATCATCGTCCGAGGCCAAGTCCCGCCAGGAGCGAACGGCGGCGGCGAAGTCTTCACCGGCCGGGACAAAGGGGCGGCCCTGCAGGTAAGCAAAGGTGGTCTGGTCGGGATTGATGTAGCCGACCCGGGCACCGCCCTCGATACTCATATTGCAGACGGTCATTCGCTCTTCCATGGACAGGGCCTCGATCACCGGCCCGCCGTATTCGTAGGCGTAACCGATACCGCCCTTGACGCCGAGGGTGGCGATAATCTTCAGGATGACATCCTTGGCAAAGACCCCCGGACCCCGCCGGCCGACCACGTCTATGCGCCGGACCTTCAGGCGCTCCAGGGCCAGGGTCTGGGTCGCCAGCACGTCACGGACCTGCGAGGTGCCGATGCCGAAGGCCACCGCTCCGAAGGCGCCGTGCGTCGACGTGTGCGAATCACCGCAGGCAATGGTCATCCCCGGCTGGGTCAGCCCGTTTTCGGGGCCGATGATATGGACGATGCCCCGGGCCTCGGAGTCAAGGCCGAAGAACGGCAGGCCGAAGGCCCCGGTGTTGTCCTCCAGTGCCTGCAGCATCTCTTCGGCCAGTGGATCGCCATAGGGCCGCAGGTGCTGCTGCTCGGTGGGCACGATATGGTCGACCGTGGCCACGGTCCGCTCCGGGTATTTTACCGGCAGGCCGCGCTCACGAAGGGCCTGGAAGGCCTGAGGCGAGGTGACCTCGTGCACCAGGTGCAGCGCGATGAAGAGCTGGTCCCTGGTCTCCGACAAAGCGGCTACCGTGTGCTCGTCCCAGACCTTGTCAAACAGGCTTTTTCCCATCCTCCACTCCTGCATACACTGTTTCGCCGATCGGGGCAAACCGCCTGCCGCCGCGCGGGGTCATTTCATAATTTATCGGATTTTTCGAGCACCTTGACGGACAACCGGTAGGACACGTAAATCAACAGGCACCATAAAATCATCAACAACACGTTCATGTTATACTCTCCTTACGCAATGCTTAAGGCGCCCTAATACGCCTTGGAATCGTCAAGATCGTCGGGACCGACCTTCCGCGCGTTCATCAATTTCCAGACATAGGCGATATAGCCAAGCACCAGCGGAATGACCAGCGCCACATACGTCATGGTCGTGAGCGTATAGTGGCTCGACGAGGCATTATGGATACTCAGGCTGGACTGGAGATCCGCCTTGGACGGATAAAACGGCGTGTCGTTATAGCCGGCGATGGCAAACACGGCCAGGCCGACCAGAACCGTTCCCACCCCCCCGAACCAGATGCCCCGGCTGCCGCCGAGAAACGCGGTGGAGACCACGCCCCAGATCACCAGTACCAGGCCGGTGACGAGCAGCCCGAGGGCCAGCGGCATGGCCAGCAGGTTCGCCAGGTATTTGCCGGCAACCAGCGCAACCACACCGCTCTGGTCCAAAGAAAATCCCGGCATGACCAGCAACGAGCCGAGGATAAAGAGCAGAAACGGCAGGGCGCAGACGAGATTGACCAGACTGGCCCGGCGCAGCCGGCCATCGAGCTCCGGCGCCGTGGCGCAATCGATATTGTTGACCAGATACATCGCCCCGAGGACCCGGGCATTGAAGACGAGAAACAGGCCGAACGACAGGTTGAACAACGAAAAGGCCGCTTCAAGTCCGTGCAACGGATGGGTCCAGCGGACCTGGTTGTATTGATTCAACTCGAAATTGGAACCGGTGAAAAAAGTGCCGACCGCCGCCCCGATCAGCAGGATCCCGATCGATCCGTTGATCAACAGAAATAGTTCATAGACCCGGGCGCCGAGCAGGTTGCCCGGTTTCTTCCGGTACTCGTAACTGACGGCCTGGACGATGAAGGTGAACAGGATCAGCATCCACACCCAGTAGGCGCCGCCGAAGCTGGTTGCATAGAATAACGGAAACGCGGCGAACAGCGCACCGCCGAAAAGGACCAGGGTGGTGAACGTCAGCTCCCACTTCCGGCCCAGCGAGTTGATGACCAGCGATTTTTCCGTCTCGGTTTTCGCCACCTGCCAGAGCAGGGTCTGCCCGCCCTGGACAAAATTCATGAAGAGAAAGAGCGAGCCGACAACGGCGACGAGCAGCCACCAGATCTGCTGCAATACGGAGATATCGAGTGCCCCGATCATTTCGCGCCCTCCGGTCCTTTTTTGATCTGACTGAGCATGATTTTGATTTCGGCCAGCAGCAACAGCGTGAACAACCCGGCAAAAATCCAGAACGTGGCGATCACGTTACCCGTCGCCAGGTTGCTGGTGGCCGCGCCCACCGGCAGCAGATCCTGGATCGCCCAGGGCTGGCGGCCGACCTCGGCCGTCAGCCAGCCGGCCTGGCTGGCGATCATCGCCACGAAAAAGGAGGCGACGCCGAGCGGCAACAGCCAGCGCTTCCGCTCAATGGTATCCTTCATCGTGTAATAGAGATAGGCGGCACAGATAAAACCGAAAAAGACGATGAGAAAGACCATGATGTGAAACGAATAAAAAGAAGTCTGCACCGGCGGCACCCCGTCTTCCGGCTTTTCCAGATAGCCATGGCCGAGAAACTCGCTGTTCCGCTCGAACCGGGCCAGTGCCGCGGCCGCAGCAGCCTGGTCGCCGGCCTCCTTGGCCTCTTTGTAAGCGGCCAGATCGTCGATGGCGATCCGGCCACGCTCGATCTTCTTGTCGATACCGACGATTCCTTCCGTCTCGTTGCCGTAGACCAGGTCATTGATCCCGGGAACGAAGGAATCAATTGAACGGTTGGCGAGCAAAGAGAGGAGATAGGGGATCTTGATCTCGAAGAGAAACGGCTGACGATCATCCCCGGGCTGCTTTGCCGGGTTGAGCACCCCGAGGGCGACGATGTCCGCCGGCCGTTCACCGTCGTAGAGACCTTCGTAGGCGGCCAGTTTCATCGGCTGGGTCGAGGCGTTGGTGTAGGCCGATTCATCACCGGTCAGGCCGACATAGAAAAAAGACAACAGACCGAACACCGCGGCCACCAGGATCGAACGCTTGGCCATCAGCTGATGCCGCCCTTTCAACAGGTACCAGGACGACACGGTGATCACGAACAGGGAGCCGACGATAAAACTGGAACTGGTCGTATGGGTGAACTTGGCAATGGCCACCGGGGAGAAGATCACTTCCCAGAAATTCTGCATCTCGAACCGGACCGTTTCCGGATTGAACTGCATGCCGATCGGATACTGCATCCAGCCGTTGGCCACCAGAATCCAGAGTGCCGACAGGTTGGAACCGACGGCGACCATCCACGTGGCGAACAGATGGAAACCCTTGGAGACCCGGTTCCAGCCGAAAAACATCACGGTAAAGAAAGTGGCTTCAAGGAAAAAAGCGACGATGCCTTCGATGGCCAGGGGGGCACCGAAAATATCACCGACCATCCAGCTGTATCTGGACCAGTTGGTGCCGAATTCGAACTCGAGGATGATCCCGGTGGCGATACCGATCACAAAATTGATGCCGAACAGGGTCATCCAGAATTTCGTCAGGTGCTTCCACTCCTCCTTGCCGGTCCGGACATAAATCGTCTCAAAAAAGGCACAAAGGAATGACAGGCCAAGGGTCAGCGGCACAAAGAGCCAATGATACATGGCCGTCAAGGCAAATTGCGCCCGGGACCAGTTGACCAGGCCCAGATCAATCTCGCCCATGCGAAGTCCTCCTCTCGTCTTGGTTGGCGGCATCGCCGGTTATCTGTTCCGGCAGATAGCCGGCACGCCGCTCGTCTGTGTTACATCGTGCCATTGGCAAATCGGGAAGAAAACACCGTGAGCACGGCGAACACGATAAAGACGTTCTCACTACCAGGCTCAGTGGGTTTTCATTTCCAGTGTACTCGCTTCACCGCCGGAATGACAACCCGTAAGACGAATCCTTCCGGCATATGTACCGCCAACGTAGCGATATTTCCGTTGCTTGTCAATAATAATTACCATTACTATTGCCGGTGACGAACCATGTTGCCTTGCTTTTTTCCGGATCCGCGCAATGGCCGGATCGGTTGGCACAAATTGATCTCGGAGAAAAAAATGCATAGCCGGCGGTTGACCGGGACAGTGAGGTTGATGATAATGGAGTGGCACCTTCTCGACGCGTCTCTACCAATACCAACTTTTTCCCGAGGAAGCGGTTATGAAACGAGTTCTCACTTACGGTCTGCTCGCTGTCGTCGTCCTGGTTCTCTTCCTGGCCGGGGCCGCCCTGATCGTACCGCGTTTTCTCGATATGCAACGCTACACGTCAACCATCGAGAATGCGATCAGCACACACACCGGCTTGACGGCCCACCTCAACGGCGACATCACGCTTTCCCTCTTTCCCTGGATCGTCGTCACCTTCGAGGAGTTGCAACTCGACAGTCCGACCGGTACCGGTCGACAACCGCTCCTCCAGGTCCGTTCCTTCGAGGCGCGACTGAAGACCATCCCACTGCTCAGCAAACATATCGAAATCAGCCGATTCATCATCGACGGTCCACAACTTTTCCTGGAAAAAACCGAAAATAACACCTGGAACTGGCAAAACCTGACAGAACGGCAAACGCCATCATCACCGTCGACGCCAGCCCCCGCCACCGATCAGCAGGGCGACGGCACGGTGGTCGCCGACCCGCCTGCCGCTGCTGCCGGCGCTTTTCAGCTTAATTCACTGCAGGTCGCCGAGTTTTCCATCAGAAACGGCAGTATTCGCCTGGTCGAGCTGGCCACCGAGACGGCCCACGTGCTAGCCGCCATCAATCTGCATCTCAACGATGTTTCCCTTGACCGCCCGATCGCGATAGAGCTCGAAGCACAGCTCGACAAGCAACCGTTGCACCTGACCGGCTCGATCGGTCCGCTCGGGGCACAACCGGGGGCCGCCCCCCTGTCGATCGATCTGATCTGTACCACCTTCGATACGGTAACAAGCCGTATCAAAGGGACCGTCAGCGAGTTGACCAGCGATCCGTCGTATCAGTTCGACGTCACCATCGACCCCTTCGACCTGAGGCAGCTGGTCGCCCGGATCAAACCGGATGTTTCACTGGAGACCACCGATCGGCACGCCCTGGAGCATATCTCTCTGAGCGGGAACCTGCGCGGTACCGCGCGGCAGATGGAAATAACGGGCGGCACTATCGTCATTGACGATACCACGGTCTCCCTGGAGCGATTCCAGGCCGGCTTTGCCGGACCGCGCCTCGATCTGGCCGTGGCCATCGACGCCATCGATGTCGATCGTTATCTGCCGCCGGCTGCCGCCGACCAGCCAGACCCGGCCGGCGACGAAGCGGCCCCCCCTGAGCGGCAGCCCGAAAACTCCGCCGCCCAGCCCCGGAGCGACACTCAGGTCCGGCAGTCGGCCGGAGCCCCGGCCGGTGCCGCCGCGAGTCCATCGGCCGGGACCGGCGGCGGCGAGCGGCCGCCGGAGCATTCCAGCGGGAACTATGAGTCAGTGCGCCCCCTGGTATTGACGGCGACCGTCAAACTCGGCCAGCTGCATGTCCACGGGGCAACCGCTACCGCCATCGATCTCGATCTCTCCGGAGAAAAGGCGCTGTTTATGCTCAACTCGCTGGCCCTTGATCTCTACGAAGGCCAGCTCACCGCCACCGGCAGCATCGATCTGGGACGGAATCCACCCGCATCATCTTTCAAAACCGCCGTCGAGACGGTACAGGTCGGGCCGCTCCTGCGGGATTTTGCCGACAAGGACCTGCTGGAAGGGCGTCTGACCGCCGACTTTGACCTCGCCGCCACCGGCGATCGAGCACCGGCCATCGTTTCGTCTCTGGTCGGAAACGGCTCGCTTCACTTCAACGACGGTGCCCTGATCGGCCTCGACCTGGCCCAGATGGCCCGCACCATCACCTCCGGTTTTTCCCTCGACGAGCAGCAGGGCGAGAGACCGCGCACCGATTTCTCCGAGCTGAACCTGCCCTTCTCCGTCGCCGACGGTCTGGTCACGATACCGGAAGCGACCCTGAAGTCGCCGTTCCTCAGGGCCGGCGGCAGCGGTACCGTCAACCTGGTGGCGAAAACACTCGACCTGCGTCTCAGACCGGAACTGGTGGCCACCATCAAGGGTCAGGGGGACGAGGAGCAACGCGCCGGTCTCGCGGTTCCGGTGCTGGTCCGCGGGACCTTTTCCGAGCCGGCGTTCCTGCCGGATCTGGAAGCCCTGGCCAGAGAGCAGCTCCTGAACCGTCAGGACGTCCAGGATATCCTCGAGGACGGCTCCATTACCCCGGAACGCCGGGAACAACTCAGCAAGGAGGTGGAAAAGGCCAAGGGCCTGCTGAAAGGACTTTTCGGCAAGTGATCAGGCCCCCCAGGCTCCGTCAGGGTTGCAGCAGCTTGAGGTCCAGCGGCGGCTCACAGGCCCGCTGGGCCGTGGTGTCGCAGAGTTCGAAAAGGATCACCTCCATCACGTGCCAGACCGTGACCCCTGAACGGATGCACCCGGTCACGGTATGCTCCCCGCGGCCGCAGGCCAGGTGCATATGCAGCAACGGCCGGCCGTCCTCGTCACGAAACAGTGTTCCGGTTCCGGTTATTTCGTGGGCATGTTCCAGAATCGTCTGCATCGGGCGCAGCGGAAGGCCGCGATCCGTTTCCGGCCCTACCACGAGACGACTGCCGTGATCGGCGCCGCCGACGATAATCAGCGCCGCCGCCTCGATGGAATGCTCCATCGCGAATCGTTCGAGCTCCTGATGGACGACATCGCCATCCTCCAACCGCAGGACAAACACCCGTCCCTGCCGTGCCTCTGAAAAACGCATGCTCGCTCCCCGGCTATCGGGCAGCCGCTGCAACAACCGGAAAAACACCAGCTGCAGCACACCCTGCCCTGTTCACGGTTTTCTTTTCACTGCTATATACCATGTCTATGCCACCAGGCAACAACCCGGGCGCTGATGCCCCGATGAACGCCCGGAAAATAGCTTGACTAATTCCTATTTTGCAATATATTATTACAGAATAATTTATTGTGAAATCGTTTATCAGTCAGCAACACGTACACTCCTCTATGCCGAGTCTTCACGACGGCATTTTTTAGACCGGCCAATCGAAACGAGACAACGGGTTCACGCGTGCGGAGGTGCGTGATTGCCATGAACAATACTGGGAACGCCATGAATAACAACGAACCGACCGAGAAGATCCTTGTCAAGAATCTCTACAAGATCTTCGGACCGGAACCGCAAGTCGCCCTGGATCTTCTCAAAGAGGGAAAAACCAAGGAAGAGATTTACGAACAGACCGGAAACACCGTCGGCGTCCAGGACGCCGGCATGAGTATCAACCAGGGCGAAGTCTTCGTCGTCATGGGCCTTTCGGGCTCCGGCAAATCGACGCTGGTGCGGATGTTCAACCGGTTGATCGAACCGACCTCGGGCGAGCTGCTTGTCGACGGCGAGAACGTGATGACCATGACCCACAACCAACTGGTCAATTTTCGCCGCTCCAAGACGTCCATGGTCTTTCAGTCTTTTGCGCTGATGCCGCACCTCAATATCATCGACAATGTCAGCTTCGGTCTCGAGCTGTCCGGTATGAGCAAAGACAAACGCCGGGAACGGGCTCTCGTGGCCCTGGAGCAGGTCGGCCTGGAAAGCTGGGGCAATGCATACCCGCGAGAACTGAGCGGCGGCATGCAGCAGCGGGTCGGTCTGGCCCGCGGCCTGGCCGTCGATCCGGAGATCATGCTGATGGATGAGGCCTTTTCCGCGCTTGACCCGCTGATTCGCACGGAAATGCAGGACGAGCTGCTCAAGTTGCAGGACCAGCACCAGCGCACCATCATCTTTATCTCCCATGATCTGGATGAGGCACTGCGCATCGGCGACCGTATCGCCATCATGGAAGGCGGCCGGGTCGTCCAGGTCGGCACCCCCGAGGAGATCCTGCAAAATCCGGCCGACGACTACGTCCGGGCCTTCTTCCGCGGCGTCGATCCGACCGGGGTCATCTCGGCCGGCGACATCGTCCGCGACACCCAGCCGACGGTCATCTGGCATACCAGTCAGGGCAGCCTGCGCGCCACGCTGGAAAAACTCAACGATCTGGACCGGGAGTTCGCCTATATCCTCGATTCCCAACGCCGCTTCTGCGGCGTCGTCTCCACCGACTCGCTGCGCACCACCCTGGAGCGCAAGACCAGTGCGACGAAAATAGAAGACGCCTTTCTTCCCGAGGCGACCGCCGTTCTCGAAACCGACAGCCTGCAGGATATCCTGCCGCTGGTCGCTTCCCATGCCTGGCCGATCCCGGTCATCAACGAAGAGAAGAAATACCGGGGCGTCGTGTCTAAGAACCGCTTTCTGCGAACCCTGCATCGGGCGGAAAACGGTAACCATCAACAAACAACCACCGAACCCGGAGAAAATTGATGTATCTGTTTGAAGATAAGATAATTCCGCTCGATGAATGGGTCAGCTGGTTCATCGACTGGCTGGTGGAAGGGTATCGCTGGTTTTTCCAAATGATCAAATGGCCGGTCGAAGTCACTCTTACCGGGTTGGAGAACGCACTGCATACCGTTCATCCGCTGATCATCGTGGTGCTGGTCGGCATCATCGCCTGGCGGGTCTCCGGCCTCAAGCTGGCCATCTTCAGTATCGTCTCCCTGGTTTTCATCGGGATGCTCGGCCTCTGGCCGGACACCATGACCACGCTGGCGATGGTCTTTTCATCGGTCATCTTCTGTACCCTCGTCGGCATCCCGCTTGGTCTCTGGGCCGGGCGCAGCGACCGGTTCGATTCGATTCTGCGGCCGTGTCTCGATGCGATGCAGACCACGCCGGCGTTCGTCTATCTGGTTCCGATCGTCATGCTCTTCTCGGTCGGCAATGTTGCCGGCGTATTGGCGACCATTATCTTTTCGCTGCCACCCATCGTCCGTCTGACCAGCCTCGGCATTCGGCAGGTTCATCCGGAACTGGTCGAAGCGGGACTGGCCTTCGGCGCCACCAACTGGCAGGTCCTGCGGCGCGTCCAGATACCACTGGCCCTGCCGACCATCATGGCGGGGCTCAACCAGACCATCATGATGGCCCTGTCGATGGTGGTCATCGCCGCGCTGATCGGGGCCGGCGGACTCGGGGCCCCGGTCATCCTCGGCCTGAACACGCTCGATATCGGTCGGGCAACCATCGGCGGTCTGGCGATCGTCCTGATGGCCATTATTCTCGACCGTGTAACCCAATCCATGGGTAAGAAAAAATAACAGAACACAAAGGAGGAATTCTGATGATGAAAAAACTCGTACTCGCTGCGGCAATCGCCCTGCTCACCGTGGGGGGAACCGCTCCCATCACCTCGGCAACCGAAGCACCGGGTGAAGGAATTACCTTGAATCCGGCCCGGGCCACCTGGAACACCGGCTTCTTTCAGGAAGCTCTGATCCGCCGTGCCATGGAAGACCTCGGCTATACCGTCAACAAACCCAAAGACCTGCAAAATCCGATTTTCTACAAATCGGTAACCCTGGGTGACGTCGATTACTGGGCCAACGGCTGGTTTCCGATGCACAATGCCCAGCTGCCGAAAGATTTTGACGAAAAAGCGGAAAAAGTCGGCTATGTCGCCAAAGCCGGCGGTATGGGCGGCTACCTGGTCTCCAAACGAGATGTCGACAAATTCGGCATCACCAGCCTCGAAGACTTCAAACGAGACGACGTGAAAAAGGCCTTTGACAGCAACGGCGACGGCAAGGCCGATCTGACCGCCTGCCCGCCCGGCTGGGGCTGTGAGAAAGTGATCGACCATCATCTCAACGCTTATGGACTCACCGATCATATCAACGCCTCCAAGGCATCCTACGAAGCCGGCATGGCCTCGGCTCTCGGTAATTACAAGGATGGCCAACCGGTCTTTTTCTACACCTGGACCCCGAACTGGACCGTCTATAAATTCAAGCCGGGCGAAGACGTGATGTGGGTCAACGTCCCGGAGATCAACGCCAGCGACGCCCAGGAAGGATTTGAGGATCGCATGACGGTTTCCGACGTTGTCGGTGCGGTATCAGACCCCGTCAAGCTTGGCTTCGTCGCCTCGGATATCAGGGTTGTCGCCAACAAGGACTTTCTTGCCGCCAATCCTGCCGCGAAACGGTTCTTCGAGCTCTTCACCCTGCCCCTGGCGGATATCAACGCCCAGAACACGCGGATGAACGAAGGCGAGAAGAGTGACAAAGACGTCGAACGTCACGCCGATGAATGGATAGCCGACAACCAGGAAACCTGGAATATGTGGCTTGAAGAGGCCCGCAACGCAGCGATGTAACACGTTTATCACCCAAAGCGGCCCGGGGGGCGGCGGACACCGCCCCCC
>CAYSSK010000050.1:0-27298 GCA_964433645.1 uncultured Desulfofustis sp. | reverse complement strand
CTCCGCTCACTATCCAACGGCGGGACAAGTTTTCACCCGTCCTCCGCTCACTATCAACGCAACTTCCAGCCAACTCAGCCGGTTGCAGCGGCCGGTTGCGGCGGCCGGTTACGGCGTTGCTTTTCATCGTTCGTCGTGACCTGTGGTCATGAAGTCAGTATAAGGTGAACGTCGAGCACTGCCAATGACAAAACGCCCGGCCGCCGGTCATCGCCCGTCGTCGTCGCCGGCAATGTATCGCAGGGGCGCAACCGCGGTCCCGGGTGCGATCGAGCAGCCCCGCAGCACGCTGCCGGCGCCGATTCGGCTGCCGGCGCCAATGTCGGCATCCTCGATATAGACGCCGGGCTCGATCAGGCAGCCGGGTCCCAGGCTGGTGTGTCCGCGGATGGTGAGCCGTTCGGTAAGCAGGCAGTCGGCGCCGACGGTTGCGGTCGGCGCGACGGTAACGGAGTCCGGGTCGTGCATGGTGATGCCGGCCGCCAGCAGCTCGGTGTTGCGCCGCCGCCCGATTTCCCGGTGGGCCTGGGCCAACTCCACCCGGGAATTGACCCCGAGGACGTGAAAGGGGTGCGGGTGTTCGTATGTGGCCACGTTGATACCGTCGGCAACGGCGATGGCGACGATATCGGTGAGGTAGCGTTCCTGCTGGCTGTTGTTGCTGGTCACCCGGTGCAGCGCGTCAAAGAGCACTGACGTTTCGACGCAGTACAGACCGGCGTTGATCTCAGTGATCAGCCGCTGTTCGTCGGTGGCGTCTTTTTCTTCGACGATCGCGGTAACCCTGCCCCCTTCGTCGCTGATGATCCGGCCGTAGTTGGTCGGCTCGCTCAGCCTGGTGGTCATAATGGTCAGCGGGCTTCCGGCCGCTCGGTGACGGGTCAGCATCTCGTCGAGGTGGGTGGTCAACAGCAGTGGCGAATCACCGCAGACGATGAGGGCCGTACCGGCAAAGCCGGAGAGAACCGGCTCGGCGCAGAGCACCGCGTGGCCGGTTCCGAGCTGCTTGAGCTGGGGAACGCAGGTCACCGGGTAGGAAGCGATGGCGTCTTCCACCTGGTCGCGCTGATGGCCGACGATGACGACGGTCGGTTCGGAATGCAGGGGCCGGACGGCGTCGAGTACGTGATGGAGCATCGGCCGATAGAAGACCTCATGGAGGACCTTGGCCCGGGGAGATTTCATGCGCGTGCCTTTGCCGGCGGCCAGTACGATGGCGGCGAGAGGGGGGGCGGTGGTCATGAGCGGATCCGTTGTTATTTCTTTTTCAGGATGGCCCGCCAGCCGGTAACGGGCTGCATGATCGGCCGGTAGACATTGCCGATCAATCGCCGGGGGTCGAATCGGCACATATGCAACAACCGGGCGAGAATTTTCTTCGTTTCCCGGCGTGCTCCGAATTATACTATGGTCGGTATAAACGACGACCGCTTCCTGGTGAACTGTTAACCGGACGTCAGTGTCCATTGATTCTCTATCAAACCGAATTATATGCAAACCGTCAAGAAAACCATTTGTCCACTCGACTGTCCCGACAGCTGCGCGATGCTGGCTACCGTAGAAAATAACCGAGTGGTCTCGTTGACCGGCGATCCGCAACATCCGTATACCCGGGGCGTCATCTGTCGCAAGATGCGCCGGTTCCCCGAGCGGCTCTCGGAGCGGGAGCGCCTTCTTTATCCCCAGGTGCGTATCGGCGCCAAAGGGGAGGGCCGTTTTGCCCGGATCGGCTGGGACGAGGCCTGGCAGCTGCTGGTCGACGGTTTGCAGCGTATTGTCGCGAATCATGGTCCTGA
Organism: uncultured Desulfofustis sp.; assembly: GCA_964433645.1. GTDB lineage: Bacteria > Desulfobacterota > Desulfobulbia > Desulfobulbales > Desulfocapsaceae > Desulfofustis. Next base: position 25,502 of record CAYSSK010000050.1, on the reverse strand, counting down.
GGCGATCATGCCGTTTTGTTATGCCGGTAACATGGGCATGGTCAACCGCTTTGCCGGCTTTCCCTTTTTTCACCGGCTCGGTGCGACCCGGATCCGGCAGACCATCTGTTCGGTGGCGGCGAGCGGTGCCTGGAAGCTCGGCTGCGGTCCGGTCGGCGGCAGCCCGCCGGAGATTGCCGCCGAGTCTTCGCTGATTATCGCCTGGGGCATCAATATCCGGGTGACCAATATGCACTTCTGGTCCTATGTCAGCACGGCCCGCAAGGCGGGCGCAAGACTGCTGGTCATCGATCCCTATCGCACCGATACGGCCCGGCATGCCGACGAGTATCTGCCGGTCAAACCGGGGGGCGACAGCGCTCTGGCCCTGGGTATTTTGCGGATCCTGATCGAGCAGGGCCGGCTCGATCAGCGCTTCATCGATGAGCAGACCAGCGGCTTCAAGCGGCTGGCCGACTATCTGCATACGGCGCCGCGGGAGCACTTCGAAGAGCAGAGCGGGGTAGGGTATCGCGACATGGAACGGCTGGCCGGCCTGCTGGCCGAGCAGCCGCGGACGTTTTTTCGGATCGGGGTCGGCTTGACCAGAAACAGCCGGGGCGGCATGGCGGTGCGGGCCATTACCGCGCTGGCCGCCGCTCTCGGACTCTATGACGGCCGGCCGGGGCGCGGGGTGCTTCTCTTTTCCGGGGCCTTCGGCGGCGATCCGGCCTCCCTGCAGCACCCGGAGCTGCTTCGCGGCAAGCCACGCACCGTCAATATGATCCATCTCGGCCGGCAACTGACCGCTGCCGATCCCCCGATTCACGGGCTGATCGTCTACAACGCCAATCCGGTCAGCGTCGCCCCGGATGGGACCGCGGTGCGGCGGGGCCTGGCTCGCGACGATCTGTTTACCGTGGTGCATGAACAGGTGATGACGCCGACCGCCCGCTATGCCGATCTATTGCTGCCGGCCACCACCTTCCTGGAAAACCGGGACGTGTATCGGTCCTACGGTCATTTCTTTCTCGGTATCGCCGATCGGGTTGTTGAACCAGCAGGGGAAACGATCAGCAATTTTGATCTCTTTCAGACCCTGGCCCGGAAGATGGGCTATGACGACCCGGTGTTCCGTCAGCGTGTGGACGAGCGCATCCGGGCTTTTCTGGCGACCCTTGACGAACTTCCGGTCGGTGCGCTGGCCGACGATTATCGGGGCGGCTGCACCGTCGAGTCGGTACGCGGTCGGCAGCGCGGTTCAGCGTTTTCCCGCACCGGGACGCGATATCGGTTCGTCAATGATGACGATCCGGCCCTGCCGCCCCATGCCTGTCTGCTGGCTGGCGGTGAATTCGATCATCCCGACCTGGTCAGCCGTTTCCCGTTGCAACTCATCACGCCGCCCATCGACCGGATGCTCAATTCTACTTTCGGCGAGCGCTATCGACAGGAGAGCGGCACCGTGTTGATCCATCCGCTGGACGCCCGGCGGCGGGGGATCGTCGACGGTGCGACGGTGGCTGTTCACAACTTTCGCGGTCGCATCGAACGGCGGGCGGTGGTCACCGAGGCGACCCAAGCCGGGCTGGTCGTTGCCGAGGGGATCTACTGGCCGGTGACCGAGAGGGGCGGTGCGATCAACGACCTGGTGTCGCAACAATGCTCAGATATCGGCGGCGGTGCGGTTTTTCACGAATCCCGGGTCGAGGTCGAGGCGGTTCGTTAGGTGGTTCTGCGGCGCTCTTCCGGGAGCGTCCTCGAGGAGCTTATTGCTCACGGTCAGGGGCCGGTTTGTGCGCCAATTCGTCGTCGAAGCGGACGTATTGCACATCGATGGTGAAGATGCCGTCACCAGCCGGATCGACGCCGACCAACCGGCCGGCCACCCATATTTTCCGGCCCTGCTCCAGGGTGCGCAGTTCCGGATAATCACTGAGGTTGATCAGGCAGCGCAGGATCGTGCCGAAGCCGTCTTCATCGACATCGAGATGGGCGATGCCCAGGCCGGCCTTGTCTTCCTGCAGCGAGAAGAAATAGCCGGGCCAGATGACCTGCAGCGACGGGTCTTCTTCGGTCGGCAGCTCGCTGTCGAACGGTCCGGACTCGCGCAGCGCGGTGATCAATTCGGCGGCGCTCGGTCTGAGAAAAAACGTCGAGGAACCAAGGGTGGTCGACGGTTGTTCCGGGGTGTCCCGCTGCCCGTCGGCCGGGGCGATCTCTCCTTCGACGATGGTCAGATGATCGACCGGATCGGTCGTTTGGTTTTTTTTGCTGCGGAAATAGAGTCCGGTCGCCGACAGCGCCACGATAAAGAGCAGCAGCGTGGCCAGCAGGACCAGCCATTCTTTTCGTGACAGAGGTGTTTTGCGCATTGCGAAATCCCGCCTTGTTTATGTGGAACGCATCAAGACGCGCCGGAACTCAGACGAGTGTAGCGGACCCGGTCGATTCGGTGCCGGGGGAACGCGGCTGAGTTCTCTTGCGGCAAAAAAGCGCGCTGTCGCGTTACGGCCACGGGGCCACGGTCCCATTATACTCATTTCCCGAAATTCGTGCAGGCAATCCCTGTTTTTGACTGTGGGAAGCCGAGGCCACGGGGGCGGTACGGCGCGGCTGTATGGCAGAAGCACTGTTTTCATGTCAGTTTTGAACCGGGCAGCACAAGGTGCCGGCAACACCGCGAAGCCCTGCGGATTTTTCATTCGCGCCGGCAGATGGCGGCCAACCTCCCGGCAACCCGTTCCGCACCGTCTATCCTGACGCCGGCTGGCGGGGATGCGTTCGCCGCGGCATGTTCCAGCAAACCGCGAAGATTGTGCCGCAATGAATCAGCTTCACACGATTTTTCGGCTATGACGAGAAACCGCCCGGGCATGGCATGCGCCAGCGCCTGCAAGTGCAGGCGCTGCTCATCGTCCGCCAGTTCCCGTAGGATGACCAAGGCCGGCAAGCGGGCCGTCAGGACATCCACAATCGAGTTGTAGCCGCCGAATATCATCGCCGTTCTCGAGTTGAGAAGGGCGGCGGGGTAAGCGGTGCCGAACGGCATGACAGAACAGTTTGGCAGTGAAGCGAACAGATGCTGCGCCGCCCCCACCAGCGGAGCTTCGAGAAACAGGTTGACGGGGCCGTGTCCGGGGTCAACTCCGCGGAGTGCATCGGCCAGGGAGCGGAGAAACGGACGCGCCTGCTGTCCCAGCCACGGGATCGAAATAGTGCATGCCGCCGGCGTTTGGTCATCGGGTATGAAATCGGCCAGTTGCCGTAATTCTTCAAGGCGCGATACATAACCGCATTCTTCGGCCTCGGTGGAGAATCGCCGATTAAGAAGGGTCAGATGCTCGTCGCCCAGGACGAAACGATCGCCATACCAGAGCAGGCCTTGGTAATACTGGGTAAATGTCGTGCAGGCGAGCGGTGATTGGGTTTGCGGAACCGCGCCGATGATACCCCTCATGCCGAGCAGGCAGCAAGGCCGCTTGCCGTCGTTGAGGGCGGCCAGTGCCGGCAGCAATTCCTTGTGCTTACCCTGTGGGCTGTGGTCGGCAAGAATGATGCGAGGGCGGTAGAGCTCGACAATTTGTGCCAGGTGTCCGGTGCGCAACCGGCCGAGTTCCTGGTCGGAATAGTTCGACAGACCGTCAACCCCGATGGATCTGCCATTAGCAACCACCGTTTTGTAAGCGGGCAGTTTGAGCCAATCAACAGGCGCCGGGGTGATCAATTCCTGGCTCCGGCAACAGCCGGTCACCAGCAGGATGCGCAGATCGGGATAGAGCCTGCGGACGGCCATGCCGATTGCGACCGATCGGCTGACGTGACCGAGTCCCCGTCCATCATGGGCATAGAGGAGAATATCCAAGGGGGCGGTTTTGTCCATCTGTCGTCAATCGATATAACACGAGTGAGCCGGTTTCCGGATTGCCCATTTGCTGGTGGTTGCCGGTCTGGTGGAGCCGAGCATTCATCACCGGTCGATATGATATGATCAAGCCTTCATTGTACACCGGCATGGCACCTTTTGCCACCAGGGTCATCGGCAGGGGAATTTTCTTTCCAATCGATACTTGTTGAGCTACGATGAAATTCTTCTGGTCGCCCTTGCAGAACCGTCCCGGTGGATGCGAGTGTTGGAGTCCGGCTGGCGCAGCGATCGGGGATGTGGCGTATCACTCTAACGGCTTGTTTTCCGGTCGAGGAGGCCCGAGCTGGTCGCCGGTAACGAGGAATCAAAAAAAACAAGCCTGCCCGGTCCGACGCAGCAGGCCTTGCAGCCGGCATCGCCGATGAATATCCTTTTTTACATGCCGTTCAAACCACTTGGCCATCGGAACCCGTCAGGAGATCTGATCATCGGTTCAGAGTTGCATGATTTTTTCGTCAAAAACGGGCAATCCGTCAAGACCGCCAGCAGGCTGCGCTGCCGCTGGCTCTATCTCAAGCCGTGGCAGTATCCGCAGCTCGCCCGGGAACGGCGTGCAGTCGTGCAACTGGCAAGACAAACGGCTGCGCCCGACATTTGGTTCAGTTACCATAGCTACTATAAGGCGCCGGACTTGCTCGGCCCTTTCTGCAGCGCCCGGTTGTCGATTCCTTATGTGCTTTTTCAGGGGATCTACTCCACGAGCCGGAAACGGAACCTGGTGACCCTGCCTGGGTTTTTACTCAATCGTGCCGCCCTGCGGGCGGCTGCCATGGTCTTTACCAACAAAAAAAATGATGAGGTGAATTTGAAACGGTTGCTGCCGGCGGAGCGGGTAACCTTTATCCCCCCCGGCTTATGCCCGGATCAGTTCACTTTTGAACCGGCGGCTCGGCACAGCCTTCGTGAACAGTGGGCGGTTGGTGGTCGTCGGGTTGTCCTGACCGCGGCGATGTTTCGCCCCGGCGTAAAAACGAGCGGTATCAAAACCGTCATCGATACCTGTGCGCAGCTACTCGGGCGAGGCCATGCCCTGACGCTGGTAGTGCTCGGCGATGGTTCTGAACGTTCGTTGCTGGAGCGGGAAGGAAAGCAGAAGCTTGGCGAGCATATCATTTTTACCGGCAAAATTATGCGGCGGGATTTGCGGCGCTATTATAGTGCCGCCGATATCTTCGCGTTTCCCGGTGTCCAGGAGTCACTCGGCATGGTCTACCTTGAAGCTCAGTCGGTGGGGCTGCCGGTGGTCGCTTTTCGGGATTGGGGGGCGCAGGAAGCGGTCGTCCACCAGCGGACCGGGCTGCTCGCGCCTTATTCCCAGCCAGGACGATTTAAAGAATACCTTGAGTACCTGCTTCTGCGCACCGATGAGCGGCTTGCCATGGGCCAGACGGCCCGTGAACACATTCGTGCCCATCATGATCTGTCGGCCAATTATCGATTGCTGTTGTCGATTATGCAGGACATTGTTGCCCGGAGGCATGGCAGAGCGGCGGAGCCTGCCTGTTAGCCTGGTGTTAGCACCTCAATTCCGGTCGATCACGCTCTTTTTAAAACGTGCATGTTTTCAGATTAATCCAGCCTTGCCTTACAGGGAGACAGACAATGGATATCCATGAAGCGTTGACCACCCGGCGCAGCGTTCGCAGCTACCGGCCGGGAGCGGTTTCTGATGAGGTGATCGAGCGGTTGCTGCGGGCGGCGATGCTCGCTCCGTCGGCCGGCAACCAGCAGCCCTGGCAGTTCATCGTGGTCAGGAATCGGCAGCTTCTCGACGCGGTGCCTTCTTTTCACCCCTATTGCAAGATGATCACCCAGGTGGAGGTGGCCATCGTTGTCTGCGGCGACCCGGAGGGTAAAAAATGGCCCGATTTCTGGGCGCAGGACTGCAGCGCGGCGGTGCAGAATCTGCTGCTGGCCGCTCGGGCCGAAGGACTCGGCACCGTCTGGACCGGAGTCTATCCGCTTGAAAAACGAATGGCGCCCTGCCGGGAAACGTTCGCCATCCCCGAGCGGATCATCCCCTTTGCCATCGTTCCGGTGGGCTGGCCGAGCGAGGGGAGCTTCAAAACGGCCGATCGTTTCCGGCCGGAGGTGATTTATCGAGAGCGATTCGGTGCTCCATGAGCCGGCCGGCCCGCCCTGCCGTGAATCGTCCGCGGTCACGGAACTGATCGATACCCACTGCCACCTCGATGTCGCCGAGTTTGCCGGTGACTATCACCTGGTCCGGCGGCGGGCGGCGGCAGTGGGCGTTGCCGATTTGATCGTGCCGGCCGTCGACCGGGCCGGCTGGCCCCACTTGCTCGAGTTGTGCCGGCGGGAAAGCGGCTGCCATCCGGCCCTTGGCCTGCACCCGCTTTATCTGCAGCGACATTGCCCCGAAGATCTGGAGGAATTGAGCCGGCGGATCGAGGTCGGCGAGACGGTGGCAATCGGCGAGATCGGCCTTGATTTCTGGGAAAACCCGGCCGAGGCGCAGCGGCGCCGGCAACGCGAGCTGTTTGAAGCGCAGCTGCGCATTGCCCGGCGGGCCGGTCTGCCGGTGTTGATTCATGCCCGCAAGGCCCATGATCAGGTACTGGCAACACTGCGGCGGCTGCGCTTTACCGGTGGCGGCGTCGTTCACGCCTTCAACGGCAGCCGGCAGCAGGCCCAGTGCTATATCGATCTTGGTTTCACCATCGGAGTCGGCGGCACCATCACCTATCGGCGAGCCAACCGGGTGCGGGGGGTGGTTGCCGACCTGCCGCTGAATACGCTGGTGCTCGAGACCGACGCCCCCGATATCTCGCCTGCTACCCATCGGCACGAGCGCAACAGCCCGGAATTTCTACCCGAGATATTGTCCAGCCTGGCCCATCTGCGGGGCCAGGAGCCACGGTTGGTGGCGGCTGCGACCAGCCGGACGGCCCGCACCCTGCTGCGCTTGAGCTAGGTCAGCCTGCTGCCTGCTGAAGCGCCGCGGCGGTATCGAGCATCCGGTTGGCGTAGCCCCACTCGTTGTCGAACCAGGCCAGCAGGTTGACGAGCCGGCCGCCGCTGATGCTCGTATGGCTGCCGTCCACCACCGCCGAGCGCGGGTCGTGGTTGAAATCGCAGGAGACGAGCGGCAGTTCGGTATAGCCGAGGACTCCCGCCAGCTCGCGGCCTGCCGCATCGCGGAACAGGCTGTTGATCGCAGCCACCGACGGGGTCTTTCTGACCAGCGCGGTGAGCTGCATAGTCGACACGTTGAGTACCGGTACCCGAAAGGCCACGGCGGTAAAGCGCCCGGCCAGCTCGGGAAAGACCCGGTCGATGCCGCGGGCCAGTTCGGTGGTGACCGGAATGATTGAATTGCCGGAACTCCGGCTCTTTCGCAGGTCCGGGTTATGGTAGGCGTCGATCACCGGCTGGTCGTTCATCATCGAGTGCACGGTGGTAATAACGCCGCTGTCGATGGTGTAGTGCTCGTCGATGATCCTGATCAGGTGGCTGATGCAGTTGGTGGTGCAGGAGGCGTTGGCGATGATCCGATGCTGCGGCCCGAGGGTATGGTGATTGAGGCCGTAGACGATGGTCGCATCGACATCGGCCCGGGCCGGGCAGGAAAAAACGACCCTGCCGGCGCCGGCGGCCAGGTGACGGGCGGCAATCTCCCGTTCGACAAAGCTGCCGCTGCACTCGAGTACCACATCGACCGCCAGTTCCCGCCAGGGCAGGCGGCTCAGGTCGGGCTGGTTGAGAATGCGGATCCGATCGTCGTCGATGACCAGGCGGTCGCCGTCGACGGCGACGTCCCGGCCGAAGGTGCCGTGGGTCGAATCGAAGCGGGTCAGGTGGGCACATGACTCGATCCCGTAGAGTTCATTGATGCCGACGATTTTCATCTCCGCTGACCGGCCGGATTCATAGAGGGCTCGCAGGATGCAGCGCCCGATCCTGCCGTAGCCGTTGATGGCGATATTCATCATGTGTGGTTCATCACGAGAGGGGTGGTTAAAGGCGAAGGCGTGATCCCGAACGGCCCGGATCCCCTCCGCAGAAACGGTACGCCCTCTGATATACCTGCATCGGGGTACATATTTCAACACTTGAGTGCGGTAAAGGGATGCTCGGCGGCGACTCTTGACCTCGTTTGCCGATGGTGGCACAGTGTTGTCGAAATTGCTGCGAACGACGGAAGGAGGCGCAGGGTCGATGGCAAAACAAAGAGTGACGGAGGTCGGTCTGCTGATCATTGGTGATGAGCTGCTGCTTGGCCGGCGGACCGATAAACATTTCCCGTGGGCGCTGGCTTATTTTGCCGCTATCGGCGTTGATTTACGCTGGGTCAGCTATGTCGGCGACGACGAGGCGCTGTTGATCGAGACCTTTCAGGCCATCACGGGCCGGGGTGAGGTCTGCTTTTCTTTCGGCGGCATCGGCGCCACCCCCGACGACCTGACTCGCCAGGCCATGGCCGCCGCTCATGATCGGGTGCTGGTCCGGCACCCTGAAGCGGCGCGGATGATCGAGGAGCAGTTCGGCCGCGAGGCCTATCCGAACCGGATCCTGATGGCCGAGCTGCCGGAGGGGGCCGCTTTGATCCCCAACGCCTTCAACAATATCCCCGGGTTTTCCCTCGGCACCATTTTCTGCCTGCCGGGTTTTCCGGAAATGGCCTGGCCGATGCTCGAATGGGTCATGGCGACCCGCTTCAAGACGAGCATCGGACCGCGGCACCGGTTTGCCGCCGTGGCGGTGGCCGATGTCCGGGAGAGTGAATTGATCGGATTGCTGGAGGAGGTGCAGCGACGTTTTGCCGATATCAAGGTGTCGAGCCTGCCGCGCTTCCCGCAGGACGGGCGCTGGCTGGTCGAGATCGGCGTGCGGGGAGCGGATGAGCCGGTGGGCCGGACCATGGCCTGGCTGCGCCGCGAACTGGAGAAACGGGGACTGACAGTCCGGGAGATCGGGGGCTGAGCCTGTCTGCCGGGCATCTTCTGTTGTCATCGCGAGCAATCATTGGTAGATAGGGCCCGGGCGTGCAGTTGCAAAACGACAGGTATGGCCGGCCGGACGTCCCGGCCTGCCGGAACACAGAATCATCGACCGCCAGATATCGGGGGAGGAAGAGGACCATGTTTACCATCGACGATATTCGGGAAATTGCCATCCAGATCGAAAAAAACGGCGAACAGGCCTACCGGCGGGCCGCCGCCGCTGCCGATCAGCCGGACATCGCTGTGCTGTTCGGTAAAATGGCCGACGAGGAGCGGCAGCACGCCGAATGGTTCGCATCGATTCGTTCAAAGAGGCAATTGAGCGGCGACGAATTGGAACTGGAACAGATGGGTCGGCGCCTGCTCCGGGAAATGGTTGCCGATCAGACCTTTTCGCTGGATCAGGAAGAATTGCGGCAGGTCGGCGACATTGAGGAATCGCTCGAACGGGCGCGCATCTTCGAGCAGGATACCGCGCTGTTCTACGAGTTTCTGTACAGCCTGATCGAAGACGACGAGGTCAAGACCCACCTGAAGGCCATTATAGCCGAGGAGCGTCGGCATGCCGACCAGATCTCCGAGCTGGCCGACAGCAACCCGGTCGCTTTTTGAACGCCGGTATGGTTTGGACATGAACAGCCTGCCGATTTCCCTGCTCGTTATCCCGTGCTTGACGCTCGGCCTGGCGCCGTTCGTTCCCGAGCCCCATATCTGGCAGAAATTGAAAATGCCGGCCGGCGGTACGCTGACCAGACCGATCGACATCTTCGATCTGATGCTGCATGGGGCCCCGTTCGTGCTGCTGGCGCTGCGCCTTCTCGCCGGCGGCAGCAGGCGTTCTCTCTGAAGGAGCGGTTCCGGCGCCGATGCGTAATTCTCTTTTTTATCTGGCCACCGTCCTGATCTGGGGAACGACCTGGATCGGCATCAAGCTGCAGCTTGGCAGTGTCGCCCCGATCATTTCGGTGGCCTATCGCTTTCTGCTGGCCGCCCTGATCTTGCTGGCCTGGTGCCGGGTGAGAAGATTGCCGATGCGTTTTTCCCTGCAGGACCACTCTTTCATCTTCCTTCAGGGGGTGCTGCTGTTCGGCTGCAATTATCTGCTTTTCTACATCGCCGAGCTCTTTATCGCCAGCGGCCTGGCGGCGGTTATTTTCTCGACGATCGTGGTGATGAACATCTTGAACGGGGCGCTGTTTCTAAAAACGCCGATAGATTCCCGGGTAGTGGTCGGTGCGGCCCTGGGCCTGACCGGCATCGTGCTCGTTTTCCATCATGAGATCGTCACGTTCTCACTGGCCGACGACGGTTTCCGCGGCGCGCTGATCTGCGTTGCGGCGACGCTGCTTGCTTCGCTCGGCAATATCGTTTCGGCCCGTAACCAGATGAAGGCGCTGCCGATTATCCAAACCAACGCCTATGGCATGGGCTATGGTGCGCTGGTGATGGTCGGTGCCGCCCTGGTCACCTCGACCCCGTTTACCTTCGACCCGTCGCCGACCTATGTCGTTTCGCTCGTCTACCTGGCCCTGTTCGGCTCGGTGATCGCCTTTGGTTGTTACCTGTCCCTGATCGGCTCGATCGGTGCCGATCGGGCCGCCTATTCGACACTGCTCTTTCCGATTGTCGCCTTGACCATCTCCACGATCTGGGAGGATTATCGCTGGTCGATCGTCGCCGCCGCCGGGGTCGGTTTGATTCTGCTCGGCAATCTCTTTATTCTGCGGCGCCGGCGTCTGCCGGCCCGTAAAGAAGAATAGCGGCGATCGGCTCAGTCTGATTCTGATTCGGCCGGGGTGGAGGCGGCAGCTCGCCGTTTGGCTCCATAAAGGTCGACGACTTTGCCCAGCCGGGTGCCGATCTTCGTTATGGCTCTGGCCGACGGGGAGTCGGGTGCGTACTCACAGACCGGCAGGAAGTGACGCAGCGCCTGGCTGACTGCCGGATCGTCTGGGATCTCGCCCAGGTCGGGCAGGTTGACGCCGAGGTATTTGGCGACCAGCGTGCGCAGTTTCATCTGATTGAGGCGGGCGTTGGTGCCGACCCGGTTGATGATCAACAGCGGGTTGAAAAATTCCAGTGCCTCGCGGGTCTTGTGCCGGGCGCCGGGCTGGGTCTTTTCGGCCAGGGCAAAGACCTGGTCCAGGGTCTCGAACGAGTGCTCCCGCAGTGCCGTGCCGACCTGGCTGCCGGACAGAAAACTGGACAACGCCTTGCGAATGGTGGCCAATTGCAGGAAACGGTAGAAATCCATGATCGCCGTCGCTTCCGGGCAGGCGGCGCAGACCTGGATATCGGCGGCCATGAAAAAATCGAGCACATGATAGTTGGCGCCGGCACCGGTGTCGAGGAGCAGGATGTCGCAGTCGATGGTCTGCAGGGCGCGCAGCAACCGTTGTTTCTGCTGGTAGTTCATGTTGGCGGTCTGCAAGGTGTCGCCGGTACCGACCAGCAGTTGCAGGCCGTGGACGCTATCGAGTGTCAGCAGGACCTCTCTGAGGGTGTCGCAGCGTCTGGTGATAAAATCGGTCAGCGTCCGCGGCGGTTCGAACAGGCCGAATTGAATATGCGTATCGGCGCCGCCGAGGTCCAGGTCGGCCAGGCAGACGCGCCGGCCGCTGCGAGCCAGCACACAGGCCAGGTTGGCGGCGATCGTCGACTTACCGGTGCCGCCCTTGCCCGAGCCGATGGAGATGATGATCGACATGATCGTTACCCGTGGTTGTCCGGCTGTTTCCGGCTGCCGCTCGTGGCCGTCATGGTCTGTTTTTGCTCCGTTTGCGACGGATTTCCAGGATTTTCTGGGCCCCGCTGAGAATCGAGCGCACCTGCTGCTGCTGTCCGGCGCCGGCCGTCCACAGCACCCACCCTTCCGGCGAGCGCAACTCCACCTTGTCGCCGGACACGATCAGCGTGGCATCGAGCAGCGTTTCGATATCGAGTGCGCGGTCGGCTGGTTTTGTCGCCGCGCTGCGCTGCCGCCGGCAGGCCGTGCACAATTCTCCGTCGAGAAACTCTTGAAAATCAAGCGGTTTTTCACAGACGGTGCAAAATTTCATGAAGACGCAGGTTCCCCCTTCCCCCGTTTCCCCGGCAGTAGCCGTGTTGCCAACACCACCGGCAGTAGTAGCTGTATCGGGAGAATCCGGTCGATCCTTTAGCGACCGGGCCTGTCCCGGGGCAGATTACCGGCGCGGAGCAACACCAGGCGGAGCCCGGTCACGCCGGAAACAGGGGTTCGAGCCCTCCCGGGGCCACTACATCGTCCTTCCCATGACCAATTGAGACAGCGTCAAAGACGTTTTGACTTCTCGTTACGTTGTGGGTCTTTTGTGGGTTTCAGTTGAATTTTTTCGAATTCCTTCAAATTCCTTCAATGTCGTTCAGAACACAGATAACGTGAAATCAGTAGTACGCATCCGCCCTGACGACTTTCCGGTGCTCCTCGCCCGCCTCCTGGTCATGGTCGGCAATGACCACCGAGGCGCCGGCGGTCGGCAGGGTTTCAACAATACCCCGGCCGATGCCCTGGGCGCCGCCGGTAACGATGATAATCCCATCGGTGAGGTTGATCATGGCTCCTCCGTGGAAAAAGTACGGGCCTGGTTCTTCGCCCCGCCGGGGCCTTCACGGCGCGGCGTCCGGGATGGCCAGACAGATTTCTCGGCCGCGGCCAAGATTATCAGGGTTTATTGTGATTCCCCGTCATGGGCGTTAGGGAAAAGTATCCAATGGAGGTGTGTTGATGTCAATCTTAAATCCCAGCTTACTACCGGTCCGGCATTGCTTGTCGAAGGCCCATGGATTCTCTGGGTCGATGCGGTGGCCCTGTTTTTTGTGCGTCTGCACATTTTGCGGCGGCATTCTTTGTGGAAATGGTTATTATTTTGCCGGTACGCTGGCAGTCTCGTCAGTTTTGACCAAAGTCAAGGATGCGCTGATCGATTCATGATACCATCAACACAATCAAAGAGGCGAATCGCTTGTCACGGCCCGGAACGCGGCCGACCGGCGGTCTGCCGGAACCGCCAGAGGAGGTGTGCATGAAGCTTTTACAACTTGACGAGACAAATGAGTTTACTCCCGGAGCCATGAAGCGGTTTTTCCTGGTTGAGGACTCGCCGCATTTTAAAGTTATCAATTTCAATCTCGATGCCGGGGTAACCTTTCCCGTTCACTCCCACGATCTCGACGGTGAACTGTCGATTCAGGTAATCGATGGAAGCGGTTTCTTCCTGGGAGAAAACGGCGCCGAGTTGCCGGCGAAAAAAGGTGACATTCTTATTTCCCAAATTCGTGAACCGCACGGCGTGCGCGCCGAGGAGCGGATGCGGATTGTCGTGACCATCGCCCCGCCGATCTGAGCGGCGGGCATGGTGACGTTGTGCGGTGGACGTGGTGCCCGCCGCAGGTCACTCATCATAACCACCTTCGAGGAGGCAGTACCATGGCAAAAACAGTAGTTATCGATCTGGATGAATGTCTCGGCTGCGAAGCCTGCGTCGAGGCTTGCCCGAGTGTCTTTGCCTTTGACGACGATTCCGGCAAGGCGTATGTCATTGAAGGAGCCGAAGCCGGGGACGACTGCGTCGACGAGGCGATCGCCTCTTGTCCGGGCGAGTGCATTACCTGGGAATAACCGGGAAAGCGCGGCCGGGAGAAACTTTGGCTTTTTTCCGGCCGCCCCCTTCAACCGGCGAGCAGGCGTACCTGCTCGCAGCGAAAGCACTCCACTGTGTGGTCGTTGACCATACCGACGGCCTGCATGAAGGCGTAACAGATCGTCGGGCCGACGAAGGTGCAGCCCCGCTTCTGTAATGCCCGTGACAGTTTCTCCGAGGTGTCGGTTCGGCTTGGGATTTCCTCGACAGTGCGGGGACGGTTCTGTTGCGGCCGGTAGTCGACAAAACGCCAGAGAAAACCATCCAGACTGCCGAATTCTTCTTGTATTGCCAGTACGGCGCGTCCATTTTTTACCGCGGCCTCTATTTTGCGCCGATTGCGCACGATTCCCGCATCCGCCAGCAACGCTTCAATCTCCGACTGGCCGAAGCGGCTGACCGATTTGATATCGAAACCGTGGAAAGCCCTCCGGTAATGGTCCCGTTTTTTCAGGATGGTCAACCAGCTCAACCCGGCCTGGGCGCCTTCCAGGACGAGCATCTCAAAGAGGGTGCGGTCGTCGTGTCGGGGCACGCCCCACTCGAAATCGTGGTAGTCGCGATACAGCGGGTCGTCACCGCACCAGCTGCAGCGCGGCAGAGCCTCGTTCATGGGCTTGCCGGCGACGTATCCGGGGTGAGCGGGACGCTTTGCTGCGGCTCGCAATCGGACAGGATGGAGCAGCCGTCGTCCTGAGGCGGCAGCTCGGACAGCGTCGATTGGCCGGTCTGTGTTGGTGATGATGGTTGCGGCGGTTCGGCCGCGGCGCACTGCTCTCGCAGGAAGGCCCTGATGGGGTTTTCCCCCCGGACGATGGTGACAGTATCCGCTTCCCTGCTGAGCAATACGGGGACTTCGGTGATATCGAGCTGTTTCAGGAAATCACGGTTGATCCGCGGGCGGTATCCTTCGGTGAAGTGCACGCCCGGAAAGGTGAACGTGGTAATGGTGTCCACCGGGTTGAAGGCGATGGCACAGCGCGTACTCGCCTCCATTTCTTCGATGATCGTCTCGCAATGGTTGCAGGTGGACGAGAAGAACAGGATATAGTGGTTTTCGGCATTCGGGGCCGGTTCGAAACGCGCCATGGTGCCGTTGTCAAGAGAGATCGAGCGGTCCTCCCCGGCGCCGAAATCGAGACTGGCGCAGGCGAGCATGACCGCGGAGAAGATGACGATCCCCTTGACCAGCTGTTTCAGACCGAGAAAGAGATTACACAAGGCGACCAGGGAGAGGATGATCAGGCAATAGGAGCAATAGATCCGGGCAATCTCCATCTGGAAGTACAGCAGCACCGCTTCGGCGGCCAGGGCGGCCAGCAGCAGCAGGCTGACGAAGTCGCGCCAGGCGTTGGAACCGCGCCGGGCCCGGACCAGGCCGAAAGCGACGATCAGAAAAAAGCCCAGACCGGCCAGGTTGAAATAAACCGGTTCGACGCTGGTCATGCTATCGACGATCTGACAGCCCTCGGTGTGGCAGATGCCCGATCCCTGAAACAGGACCAACACCACCTGAGTGGCGGTAACGATGGCGCCGGCGATGGCGAGCAGCAGACTGAGAATCATATCTTGTTGAAATGGTATACAATGGTTAACGTGACCTGGACATATTAGATGTTTGAGCGAAAATGTCAATAAGCAAACGGTCTTGCCGATTCTCGGCGGCGTTGCGTAGCGATGTGAGCTGAGAAACGGCGGTTGCCGGCGAAAAAACCATTCGGGAGACGGGATGATAGTCAGGATATTGCTGGCGGCATTTGCCTCGCTGGTGGGGGGGGTATGTTATAGTGCCGGCCTGCTGCGGGTGATGAGCGGCCTGCTGGTCGGTTTCGGGATGCTCGCGGCCTTTTTTTTCGGGATTCTTTTCCTGCTGCCGCCCAATGACCCGACGGTGACCTTTTCCGTCTCCGGCCCCGGTGAATCATGGCCGTTTTTCCTCATTGCCGTCGGTCTCGCGCCGATTATCGCCTGGCTGCTGCTGAAGCGGTCCCGACCGGCTGCCGAAGAGCCGCTCAGGGTGAAGCACTGGCAGCAGTTCGGGTTCGGTTTGCTCATCTATCTGGGCAGTATCTTCCTGCCGGTCCTGTTCTGGTTTCCTTCCGACGAGATGCAGCGCACACTGCAGACCGGGACCATTGAACTGATGGTCCTGGCCGGGGTCTGCATGTTCCTGGCCGGTACGGCGGTGGCACTGCTGCTGCTCTATCGGGCGAGCAAGGGGACGAGTCCGGAAAAACCGGACCTGATGAGACGGTTGGTCCTAATCGTTTTTTCCGTTGCCCATCTGGATAAGGTGCCGGTGCTCGTTACCTATCTGCTGATCTATTCCGAAGAGCCGAGCCTGGTCTTCCCGCGGGTCGCCGCGCTGGCGCTGGCCGGTTATTTCCTGATTGCCTGGTTTCTGGGGCGGATCTGCCTCGATGCTCGCAGTTCCTCGTAGAACGCTGCCGTCAATCTTCCTTGACCCTGCTTAAAATCCAGCCGCCGATGGCGAACAGCAGCAGAATACTCAGTACGCCCCACCTGCTGTCGCCGGTCGCCCTGGTGATCAGGCCCATCAGCAGCGGCCCGGAGATGGCCGCGAACTTGCCGAAAATGTTATAGAAGCCGAAAAATTCAGCGCTCTTGGCCGGCGGAATCAGCCTGCCGAAATAGCTGCGGCTCAGCGCCTGGATACCGCCCATCGACGAAGCCACCAGCAGGGCGATCAGCCAGAACAGGGCGGTCTTGCCGGCGGGATGGGCGATAAACGGCAGCAGAAAGGCGAGCAGGGTGATCAGGCAATAGACGGCGATGCCGGCCAGCAGGGTGTTTTTCGTGCCGAATCGCCCGGCCAGCCTGCCGAAGATGAGCGCGAAGGGAAAGGCGACCACCTGGATGACGAGCAGTACCGCGATCAGCAGGGTCACGCCGAAGCCGAGATCGCGGCCGTAGGCGGTTGACATGCTGATGATGGTACCGACGCCGTCGATAAAGAAAAAATAGGCGAGCAGGAAGACAAAGGCCTGCCGGTGGCGGCGGATGTCGCGCAGGGTGGCCAGCAATCGGCGGAAGCTGGAGCTGACCACCGGATCGGCGATTGGCGCATAGTGGCGCTGGCGGAGGTCGCGCAGGGCCGGCAGCGAGAAGATCAGCCACCAGAGGGCAACGACGATAAAGCCGATGCGGGCCTGCGGTCCCGGCAGGCCGTCCGCGGAAGCGCCGGCCGACAGAATCAGGCCGATGACGATCAGAAACGGCACCACGCTGCCGATATAGCCGTAGGCATAGCCGCGGGAGGAGACGGTGTCCATGCGGTTCAGCGCGGTGATGTCGACGAGGAAGGAGTCGTAGAAAATATTCGCACCGGCCCAGCCGACGCGGGCCAGCACGAAGAGCGTCAGGCAGAGCAGCCAGTGCCCGGATCCGACAAAGGCCAAGGCGACGGTCAGCAGCAGACCACCACCGAGAAATGAAGAGAAGAAGGCCTTTTTCCGGCCGCGGCTGTCGGCCAGGGCGCCGAGGATCGGGGCGAGCAGCGCCAGGATCAGCGAGGCGGCGGCGTTGGCAAAGCCCCAATAGGCGGTGGACTCTGCGTCGGGCATCCCCCGGGCGGCGATGTCCTTGAAATAGATCGGCATGATCGCGGTGATCATGACCAGCACGAAGGCCGAGTTCGCCACGTCATAGAGCACCCAGCTACGCTCTTCCCTGGTCAGCGGTGGTGCCGCAATCGTCTGATCTTTCATCGAATCTATGGTTCCGTAGGGATAAACAACATGGGCCGGTTTCGGTCGATTTCCGGTTCAGCCGCGCAGCGGCAGGGAGATGATCCGTTTCATATCGGCGGAGAGCTTGAACTGCCGCCGGGCGACCGGTTGCGGCAGGACCAGCGAGCGGTTGCCGAGCAGCAGCGTGCAGCCGGCATGAACCGTACCGTGGACCATGATCCGGATGGCGTCGATGTCGATCCCCTGGTGGTAGAGCGGGCTGATCTCTTCGACCTCGTCGCGGCTGGCGCCTTTGGTGCCGCGGGAGTAGAGATCGGTACCGGGGATCAGGTTGAGGGTGAGCAGCCGCAGTTTCGTCTCGTCGATGGCCGCTTCCATGGTGCGGACCTTTTTCGATTTGCCGCTGCCGTGCATCTGCAGCCACCCGATGAGTTCATTTTGCCGGGTTCGCAGTTCCTGCTGCGTGGCCTCGTAGAGCTCGAGGCGTTCGGGGTCGATGCCGGCGCCGAGCAGCGATGGCTCGCTTTTCGGGGTGCCGACGGTGCCGACACTGAGGTAACCGGCACCGATCAGCGATCCGCCCATGATCTTGCTGAGCGGGTGGCAGCGGATATCGGAGCGCGAGCGAATGCGGCTGAAGTAGGCCTGGCTGCGGACGACGACCAGACCGCCGGCATCGATGGCGCCCTGCTCGATGAATTTGATATCGAGATCGCCGCCGCTGTCGATGCGGCTGTTCTTGCCGGTGATGCCCCCCTTGATCACCGCGTTGGCCTCGGTCGTAACCACGGCGGACATGACGCTGCCGCCGATCTTCAGGTCGCCGGCGCAGAATACCCTGAAGCCGGGATAGATGGATCCGTTGATGGTCAGCGCGCCGTTGGACTCGATATTGCCGGTGGCAAAATCGATATCGCCGGGCACCACCTGATGAGCGAGCACCTTGATGGTATTGTTGTTGATGACCGATAAAACGCCGTCCTTGACGGCCCTGACTTCGTTGGTCGCCGGGGAAAAGACGGCGTCGCCCTGGACGAAGACGGTGATGTCCCGGCCGCTTTTCGGCTCGATCTCCTCGCCGAGGACATTGCTGCCGGGGCTGCCCGGCACGGCCGGTTCTTTCACGGCGATCAGTTGATCGCGCTGAACGCCGATCATGATCCTTCGCTCCCGGAAGTCGATGCTGCCGTCATCGCGCAGCTGACCGGCGATCGGTCCGATATCCAGGCAGAACGACAGCGAAGCGTCGGTGCCCGGCCCCGGCGGCCGGCCTTCGGCAATAACGATTTCACTGATTTCCGGGGCGCCGCCACTGATGATCCGGCGGGCCTCGGCCAGCGCCCTCTCGTCGAGCCCGGAGCGGATTCCGGCTTCAGCCAGCAGCTGCGCCAGATCCTGGTTCTGCAGGCCGGGCAGGCCGGGAATGGTCGGCTGGATGATCAATATCGCGCGCAGCCGGTCGAACGAGACCCTGACCAGCGGAATCAACGATATCAGAAGGACCAGGCGGCCGCTGTCGTCCGCCAGTTCTTCGATCTTCGGGTAGCCGAAGGCGACGGCGTGCAGGCGCAGTCCGTCTGCGGCAAGCTCGGTGTGCGGGCCGGCCTTGAGCGGCTGCTTTTCGTAGCCTTTGGCGGCAAATCGCGCAAAGCCCGGAAAGTCGGCGAGTACCTGGCCGGGACGGACCAATTCGGCAACCGCCACCGGTTCGCTGACGCCGTCGTCTTCCCCGAGCCGCTTTCGAGTGAAATGAAAGGTCGGCTCCAGGATTTTTGCCGCCAGAATGGACGCGTCCTTCGCTGTCATGACACCTTTGTTGGAAACCGGTCCGGGTTGTTGTGGAATAAATGGCGGGGCAGTTTTTGTGCGACGGATCTGGGCTGAGTGTAAACGACAACCTGCGGTGGATCAAGGGGAAATGGCCGGAACGTGCGGCGGGTGGAGGCGGCGTGACATGTTTGCCGGAGAGCCGTACTGCTGCCCGAGCAGCCGGGAGATACGCTTCGGTCTTGCACAAAAAGGCAGGTGTGGTAAATGGACAGGGGTAACTACTGAGAGTTCCCCCGATAATGCGGCGGTTGACGATGAGTTTTGTTCCGGTAGTCGGCAGATCGATCAAAAAGCAGCTCGAGGAGCGCGAGGACCTGGTCCTCTCCCCGTATGCGGCCCGTAACGCCGGCTCTCGCGGGCGGCTGGTCGCCGAGGCCGAAGAGATCTGCGATATCCGTCTGCCGTATCAGCGTGACCGGGACCGGATTATTCATTCCAAGACCTTTCGGCGTCTCAAGCACAAGACCCAGGTCTTTCTCGCGCCGATGGGCGATCATTACCGGACCAGGCTGACCCATGTGCTCGAGGTTTCGCAGATCGCCCGCACCATCTCCGCCGCGCTCTGCCTCAACGAGCCGCTTACCGAGGCGATCGCCCTCGGCCATGATCTCGGCCACACACCGTTCGGCCATGCCGGAGAGGCGACGCTCAACGAGTTGCACCCGGGTGGTTTCCGCCACTACGTGCACAGCCTGCGGGTGGTCGATTTCCTGGAAAACAAGGGCCGCGGCCTGAACCTGACCTTCGAGGTGCGCAACGGCATCATCCGCCACTCCAAGGGCAGCAACAAGGAATTGATTCCCGCCCGGCGGACCGAACGGGCGGTAACGCTGGAAGGCCAGGTCGTGCGGGTGGCCGATATCATCGCCTACGTCAACCACGACCTCGACGATGCTTTGCGTGCCGGCATCCTCGGCGAAAACAGCGTTCCCGAAGCGATCACCAGGGTGGTCGGCGAAAAGCATTCCCCGCGGATCGGCAGCATGGTCCGGGATGTCATCGTCGAGACGCTGACCGCCGACGACGGCGATCTGCATCTCAGCGAGGCGATGCTCGAGGCGATTACCGCGCTGCGCTCCTTTCTCTACGACAACGTCTATCGCCATTATTGGGTGCATCAGGAATTCGTCAAGGCCCAGCGCATCATCCGCGAGCTCTACGGCTATTTCATGGAGCACGGGCTGGTGACGCTGGTCGGCAACGAGTGGCTGGTTGATGAACAGAGTCGCTCCCAGCCAAGCGAGAAGACCATGCACCGAAAGGTCTGCGACTATATCGCCGGTATGACTGATCGCTACGCGCTCGGCATCTACGAGTATCTTTTCCTCCCCAAGCCCTGGAGCGTCAGGTAGCGCCCGGCGCGACGAGTTGCGGCAGATCGGCCCGGCCGGCGCCGCTTGACCCCGGTACGGTCCGGAAAACGGTTGCTTAAATGGTGATCCGCAGGTAATCTTCCTCTCCGCCCGCGTCGATGCGGGAGCGGCAGTTGAACAGCGATACCGCAAACCAGCACAGGCACATGACCGATGACCGATACCAGCGCACCGAAGGAATTGAGCAAGAGCTACGAATTTACCGACGTCGAACAGAAATGGCTGGACACCTGGGAGGAGCAGCACTGTTTTGCCGCCCGCATGGAACCCGGCACACCGTCCTTTTCCATCGTCATTCCGCCGCCCAACGTGACCGGCGTCCTCCACGTCGGCCACGCCCTGAACAACACCATGCAGGACATCCTGACCCGCTATCACCGGATGGGCGGCGACAACACCCTGTGGGTACCGGGCACCGACCATGCCGGCATCGCCACCCAGAACGTCGTTGAGCGGCAGCTGGCCAGCGAGGGACTGAGCCGTCACGATCTTGGGCGGGATGCGTTTATCGAGCGGGTCTGGGAGTGGCGTCGGGAAAAGGGCGGCACCATCATCAATCAGCTCAAACGGCTCGGCTGTTCCTGCGACTGGAGCCGGGAGCGGTTCACCATGGACGAGGGATTGTCGCAGGCGGTGCGTGAGGTGTTCGTCCGGCTCTACAAAGAGGGGCTGATCTACAAGGGCGATTATATCGTCAACTGGTGCCCGCGTTGTCTGACGGCGCTGGCCGACGATGAAGTCGACCACGAGCCGAGCCAGGGCAAGCTCTATCACCTGCGCTACCCGCTGGTCGACGGCAGCGGCGAGCTGGTGGTGGCCACCACCCGGCCGGAGACGATGCTCGGCGATACCGGCGTCGCGGTCAACCCCGGTGATGAGCGCTATGCCGGTCTGGCCGGCAAGCAGGTGGAACTGCCGCTGACCGGCCGGACGATTCCGGTGGTCTTCGACGAGCACGTGCAGATGGAGTTCGGTACCGGCGCCCTGAAGGTAACGCCGTCCCATGACCGGGACGACTACGAGATCGGCCGGCGCCACAACCTGGCGATGTGCAAGGTGATGGACGATCACGGCGTGATGAACGAGCAGGCCGGCAGCTATGCCGGCCTTGACCGCTTCGACTGCCGCAGGCAGATCGTCGCCGATCTTGAGAGCCGGGGGTATCTGGTCGAGGTCGAGGACTACCCGCATGCGGTCGGCCAATGCTATCGCTGCAAGACGGTGGTCGAGCCGACCACCTCGCTGCAGTGGTTCGTCTCCGTCCGGCCGCTGGCCGATGCGGCGGTGGCCGCGGTGCGCGAGGAGCGCATCAGGATCTACCCGAAGACCTGGTACAACACCTTCTACAGCTGGATGGACAATATCCGCGACTGGTGCATCTCCCGGCAGATCTGGTGGGGACACCGCATCCCGGCCTGGAGCTGCAGCGCCTGCGGTGAGATGATCGTCGACACCGTCGATCCCGAGCGCTGCCCGTCCTGCGGCTCAACCCGGCTGGTGCAGGAGACCGATGTGCTCGATACCTGGTTCTCCTCGGCGCTCTGGCCGTTTTCGACGATGGGCTGGCCGGAGAAGACCAGGGAATTGGCCACCTTCTATCCGACGTCGATTCTGGTCACCAGTTTCGACATCCTCTTCTTCTGGGTGGCCCGGATGATGATGATGGGTATCCATTTCATGGACGAGGTGCCGTTTCACGATGTCTACCTGCACGCGCTGGTGCGGGACAAGCACGGTAAAAAGATGTCCAAGTCGACCGGCAACGTCATCGACCCGCTGCAGGTCATGGGCATCTATGGTACCGACGCGGTACGTTTTACCCTTGCCGCCTTTGCCGCCCAGGGCCGGGAGATCCGGCTCGACGAGGAGCGGATCGAAGGGTATCGTTTTTTTATCAACAAGTTGTGGAATGCCGCCCGCTTCGCGCTGATGCATATCGGTACCTGCGAACCCGGCATCACCGCCGTGGTCGCACGTCCCGAACGCCTCGGCCTGGCCCATCGCTGGATCCTCAGCCGCACCGCCCGGATCGTCGACCAGGTTCGCCGCGGTCTCGACGAATACCATTTCAACGATGTCGCGTCGGCCAATTACCAATTCATCTGGCATGAGTTCTGTGACTGGTACCTGGAATGGATCAAGTCGGATTTGTTCAGCTCCGACGAGCAGACCAGGGACCAGGCCCGCGGCGTCCTGCTGACGGTGCTGGAGACCATTGTCAAACTGATGCATCCGATTACCCCGTTCGTCACCGAAGAGATCTGGAGCGTGCTGCCCGGCGAGCGGCCGGTGCTGATGCTGCAGCCCTATCCCGAGCCACGACAGGAATGGCTTGACGAGGCGGCCGAACGGGAGATGGAACTGGTGATGGGCGTCATCGGCGGTATCCGCAACATTCGCGCCGAAGCCAACGTACACCCGTCGCACCAGCTCGACGCCTTCGTTACCAACGTCGGCGAGGCCACGGCCTCGCTGATCGCCACCTACACCCCGGCAATTGCCGAACTGGCCCGGCTCGGCTCGCTGACCATCGCCGCGCCGGGCGAAAAACCGGCCGATGCGGCCACCTATATCTACAACGATATCGAGATTTATGTGCCGCTTAAAGGCCTCGTCGATATCGATGGCGAGCGCGACAAGTTGCTGCGGGAGCGGGCCAAGGTCGAGACCGACCTGAAGAAGGTGAGCGGCAAACTGGGCAACGAGAAATTCCTGGCCAATGCGCCGGCCGAGATCGTCGCCAAGGAGCAGGAAAAACAGCGCGAGCTGGAAGCCCGACTGGCCCGGATCACCGAGGCGGAGCAGCGATTGGCCGCGATCGCCGGCACGTGACGGAGCAACTGAGGAGTGCCATGGACAGCAACCTGCTCGACAAGACCCTGCGCTCGTTTCTCAGGGAAGATATCGGCCGGGGTGATCTGACCAGTGAGGCGATCTTCCCGCCGACCCAGTATGGCAGCGCCCGGTTGGTGGCCCGTGCGCGATTTCTGGCGGCCGGGGTCGAGGCCGTCGCCGCCCGGGTGTTTGCGCTGCAGTGCCCGCTCATCGAAAGCGCCGACGCCCTGGCCGACGGCAGTCGGGTCGAGTCCGGCGACGTGCTGCTGACGGTGAGAGGCCCGACCATCGATCTGCTCAAGGCGGAGCGGGTGGCCCTCAACCTGCTGCAGCGACTCTCCGGAATCGCTACCTTTACCGCCGCTTTTGTCCGGCAGGTCGAGGGTTATCCGGTGCGGATCTGCGATACCCGGAAGACCACGCCGGGTCTGCGCATGCTCGAGAAATATGCGGTGGTTG
Organism: uncultured Desulfofustis sp.; assembly: GCA_964433645.1. Lineage (GTDB taxonomy): Bacteria > Desulfobacterota > Desulfobulbia > Desulfobulbales > Desulfocapsaceae > Desulfofustis. Next base: position 1,763 of record CAYSSK010000050.1, on the reverse strand, counting down.
TCGGCGGCGGGCACAACCACCGCTTCAACCTGGCCGACGGCATTCTGATCAAGGATAATCATATCGCCGCCTGCGGTTCCATCGCCGATGCGGTCGAACGGGTGCGGCGCTTCGTGCCGCACACCATCAGAATCGAGGTGGAGACCGATACCCTGGAGCAGGTCGAGCACTGCCTCGACTGTGGTGTCGACATCATCCTGCTGGACAATATGTCGCCCGCCACCATGGCTGAAGCGGTGGCCATGATCGACGGCCGGGCAATCGTCGAGGCCTCCGGCGGCATTACTCTGGAGACCGTACGGGAGGTGGCCGCATCGGGTGTCGATATCATCTCGGCGGGCGCCCTGACTCATTCCGCTCCCGCCTGCGATATCGGCATGGATTGGTCCTCGCCCGGCGGATAAACCCCAACAATGCGATTATTTCTTGATTTTTCCCGAAAAAATGTGAGATACTGCGCTCATATTGAAGGGGTGGCATGGCTGGTGCGGCCGACCATGCCTTTTCTGTTGCACCCGAAAAGAGGAATGTACTGATGCGCTGTCCGAAATGTGGCTTTATTTCCTTTGACAATGTCGAGACCTGTCTGAACTGTAGCAAGGATATTGCAGAGACGGCAAAGGCCTTTCAAGGCAGTACATTGAATGTTACTACCCCGGTTTTCCTGAAGTTTACCGCATTGGACGATGATGGCGAAACCTCCCTTGATAGTGAAGGCGCCGATGAGATCGAATTTGCCGACCCGGATCTGGAGATTCTTGTAGACGAGGACGAACGGGAGGACGAAGCCGACATGGAGTTCGCCTTTGGCGACGACCAGGAAGATGACACCGCCGCCGCCAAGGCCTTAAGCGAGGAATTCGGTTCAACGGAGAGTGAAGAAGAGACCCAGCAGTACACCGAAGGTGCGCTTGATCTCGGGATGTTCGAAGATACCAGCGAGGAGGAGACCTTCGCCTTCGAAGAGAGCGAACTCGACGAACCGCCGCCATCACCACCGAGCATGGAAATCCCCGAAGAGCTATCCGATATCTCCGATCTTTCTCCGCCGGACCAAACCGCCACTCCCCCGCCGCTTGAAGAAGAAATTCCCCCGGTCGCCGCCGAAGAGCCGGAATCGGCCACTCCCGAGGAACCGGCGCCGTTGACCGCGGAACCTGAGGATGACCTCGATTTCAGCAATATGGATATGGATTTCGATCTCAGCGAGGATGAGCCTGCACTGGCCGAAGAAGTTTCCCCTGCTGCCGAGAAAGCCGCCCGGTCCGCATCACGAATGAACGACGATCTCAACTTCGAACTCGACCTGGGCGGTCTGTCGATACACGACGACAAATAGCTCCAGGCGCCGCCGGTAATCGGTCCGCCGACGGACCAGCCCGGAGGAAAACAGTTGACACCTCCGGGTATGTTTTGTAAATACAGCACCGCTATCCGGTGCCGAGATAGCTCAGTCGGTAGAGCAACGGACTGAAAATCCGTGTGTCCCTGGTTCGATTCCTGGTCTCGGCACCATTTGACAATTCAAGAACGTCCAAAGAGTTCTTTTAAACCCGCTATCCATAAAGGTTAGCGGGTTTTTTCGTGCCATCGCTGTCCAAATTCATCCATTGACATCCGGTATATTTTGTGGGTACAAGTGTGGGTACAGGGCCTGCCGTGCTCGCTTTTTTCGGATTCGTACTCACATTTCGTTTTAACTATCTGATAAAATAAGATTATTTATCTATTTTTGTGTACCCTTGCAGCTTTTACTGTGAGTG
>CAYSSK010000049.1:0-27599 GCA_964433645.1 uncultured Desulfofustis sp. | reverse complement strand
GGACCAGTCGGTTATTCCAAAGGGCAGGTCGTTGATTTCCTTTGGAGATCCTTTGAGTGGAGAAAGGGGCTGGCGACTCCTTTTCGGGCATGCTCCGGGGCTACGTTTCAGGCCAATGACAGTGAATTGATAACAACAGCCCAGCAATTGAGTAAGATGACAAAGAGTAAAAAGATGTTTCCGAGCCGGCGATGCAGTCCGACGAAACCGATTACCGCCAGGAGTTGCAGGCCTTTACCGGCGATGTTGCCGAGATCGCCGCCGACGGCGGTCATCAGCCATTTGGTAACCACGTTCGCTTCGGCGTCAGTGCCATATGTGCTGATAAAAGCCGACGTTGTAAAGATATCGAAGGCCATGGTGACCGCGAGGATGAGCCACCAAACGAGGTATCTTCTCAGGGAAAACACAATATTGTCCCGAAATGCTATATCCTCCCCGAGAATCTTCATCTGCCTCGTCCGTTGCGCAGAGCGTGTTTCACCGTGTCGGTATCCTGCCCGTCAGGTGCCGCTGCGTGTCGGCACGACCAGTGTCGGACAGGCCGCCCCGCGCAACGCTCCTTCGCTGACCCTGCCTCGCGGCGGCAGCGAAACCGCCGCCGCCCATGAGGATTGCCGGCACGGTGTTTTTTATGATTGACTCTGCCCGGATGATATCTCAGACCGAAGATACTTGCCAGCGCATGATTGGTCAATTACGAGACTGCACGCTCAACCGCAGAAACGACATCAGTTCGAGGTATCGAGGCCATGTGCTCCGGCGAAGGTGAGCGTGCCGCCTTTCTGCACTGGCCTGTGGTGCCCGCCGATCCCGGCGGCAGGGAGCCTGCCGGTGTTGAGGTGTCCCCAAAAATATCATTTTATGGTATGGTTAGCTGCGGCGCTGGCTCAGCGCAGCGCTGGACGCGTGGCGACCGTCTTCTGACAATTTCGGAGTGGGGGTCGACCGCCGAAGATCGAACGGCTCATTTTCGCTACTTCGTCAATAACCAGCAGAGGAGAAAAACCATGAGCATGAAAGAAGCTTACCAACAGAAGATTGAGGCGCAACTGGATGAATGGAAGGCCGAAATCGAGAAAATGAAAGCACAGGCCAGAAATGCCGACGCCGAAGCGCAGCTCGAATATTACAAGCAGATTGAAGAGTTGCGTATGAAACAGGAAACCGCGCGGGAAAAGCTCGGTGAGTTGAAACAGGCCGGTGAAGATGCCTGGGAAGATATGAAGTCAGGTATCGAACTTGCCTGGGGCTCTCTCGGTGAAGCGATGAAATCGGCTCGATCGCGATTCATGTAACTGCCGTTGAGAAGGGAACAAGGTCCATGGCATCGAATGTCTTCGATGCCGACCAAGCTCGCTCGGCCCGATAACCGGCCGGTCGATAGAGGCATTTCTGCTGGTTCATGGCCGCTGTTTTGATGAGCATCCGGGTGCGCCGCCAGGACTACTATCGCACCTTTTCTACCGGGCTTCGGGGCGGAGGCTGTCGCCTTGTCGGCAGGACGGGAAGAGATTGGCGTGGGTATGCGGCAGGAACAGGGCAGCCAGGTAATTATTCATAAAATCTTTCTGTTCCGACAATTCGATATTGGTCATCAGCGAGCGTACCGCCGCTCGGTCGCGAAAGCGGTGGTGATCGGTGAGGCTGATCCGGCACCCCAGCAGGGATGCGTTGCCCAGGTAGAAGAACGTGTCTCTGTCGAGGTCGGGGAGCAGACCGATGGCGATGGCCCGTTCAAGATCGATGTGGGCGCCGAAATTTCCCGCCAGAATCAGCCGGTCTATATCGTGGAATCCGATGCCGACCGAGTCGAGCAGCGTTTGATAGCCGGCGAACAATGCCCCCTTGGCACGAATGAGGTTTTCCAGATCGATTTCGGTGATGACGATGTCGCTGCCGATGGCGGTGTCTGGCGACCAGGCGACGACGTACTCCCAGCCGTCGATGCCGACGCGGATACGTGGGTGGGGGCGGGCGCCGGTGAAGGTGCCGCGCCGGTCGATGATGTTTGCCGCACGCAGTTCGGCGAGCAGGGCAATGAGCCCGGAGCCGCAGATGCCGCGGGGATTGGTGTTGCCGACGGTGATGATCATCGGCTCCAACGTTTTGTCGTCGATCGTGATGTTTTCGATGGCACCGCTGGAGGCGTGCATCCCGAAAGTTATACCGCCCCCCTCAAAGGCCGGGCCGGCGGAACAGGCGGCACAGACCATCCAGCTGTTGTTGCCGATGACGATTTCGCCGTTGGTACCGATATCGATGTAGAGGCAGATGCTGTCGCTGGTATGCATCAGCGAGGCGTGTACCCCGGCGACAATGTCTCCCCCTACATAGGAGGCGATGCACGGATAGAGAAAGAGTCGTACCGAGGGGTGAGCCATGATGCCCAGGGGCGCCGCCCGGGTCAGCGGGAAGATGCTGAGGCTGGGTACATACGGGGCTTGGCGAATATACTTGGGGTTGATGCCGAGCAGGAGATGGGTCATGACGGTGTTGCCGGCGGCCATGATGAAACTGATATCGCTCGGGGCGATGACCGCTTCCCGGCAGACGTCTTCGATGATCTCGTTGATTGTTTTGACCGCTCCCCGTTGCAGGGTCTTCAGACCACCCGAGCGTTGGGCGTAGATGATCCGGGCGATAACGTCCTCGCCGTAGCCGATCTGGCGATTAAATGCGGAGGTTTCGGCGATGCCCCGGCCGCTGTTCAGATCGATCAACAGACCGCTCATGGTGGTGGTGCCGATGTCGATTGCCAGGCCATACAAACTCTCCGTGGTATCGCCCGGTTCCACGGCAATGATTCGCTCCCGGTCTTGCTGCTGTTTCCCTTCCAGCAGGATAATGGTGACCTGCCAGTCGGCTTCCCGCAGGATATCGGATAATTCCATCAGGAACTCGGGATGGTCGTACTCGGGATCCTGTTTTCCCGGCTGCAGCAGGTGGAACTGTCGGATGAGCCGCTGCATGTCGGGAATATTGTCGTTGATTGTCGGTGGCGGCAGCTGCATGAACAGCTTGCGCACCGGCGGTTCCACCCGCCACGTGCCGACCAGTTCATGCATCGCCTTGGCGGAAATGGTCCGGGTTGTCCTCGGTCGTGAGGGCACGGCCTTGCCGCCGGCATGGTGAATTCGGGGGATCCGGACGGTTACATCGGAGATAATCGATGAGACGCAGGCCAGGCGGATGTCGGCGGACTCTTTGGCTGTGGATGGAGCTGCGGTCGTGACGGGGTGCAGGCTACCGGATACGATCTCGACCGCGCATTTTCCGCAAACGCCTTCCCCGCCGCAGTATGCGTGCAGGAAAATACCGGCGTTGGCGATGGCGGTCAGCAGGTTTTCGCCGGTTTCGACACCGAGCTGAACGTTGTCGGGGAGAAACGTGACGGTATGGTGCATAGTTCAGGCCCTGGCAAGCCCCTCAGCGTAGGTTGAAAAATATACTCTAGCAGGTGTGCTGCCGGTGTCAACCTGACTCTTGCCGTGCCTGGATGACAGGGCGCCAAGGCGGCGCATTATGACGGGTACCGGTGAAATTTTTCGGCATATCCTGTAGCATAAAAAAAATGGTAACAGATGATTCGGGAGGCGGCCTGGTATGAACGCACGACAGATCATGAACTCTTCTTATCATACGCTGCATCCCGCGACCCCGATCGGGGAAGCGCTGCGTGTCTTCCAGCAGGCGTCGGCCGAGTCGGGCCGGCGCATCTTCGGGTTGATGGTTACCGACGACCACGACCGCCTGGCGGGTATTCTTTCCATGCATGATATTCTGACCCTGCTGCAGCCGAAGCATATTCATATCTGGGGAGAAATGACCGACATCGATATTTCCGGACTGATCGAGGTCATGTGTCGCAAGAGTCGTGACTATGTCGTCGGCGATATCATGACCACCGAGATTATCACCGTCGGCGGCGACGCGCACCTGTTCGCCGTGCTGGAATTGATGAACAAGCATCATATTCGCCGGGTCCCGGTGATCGAGGGCGAACGGGTGGCCGGCATCGTGTATCTCTCCGATCTCTTTTTCTCGCTGATCCAACGAATCCAGCATGAAACCGGATAACCGACCGCCAGCCATCGTTTCTCCCGGCAACCGTGAGAGCAGCAGCTTCGCCGGCCTCCTGGTCGGCGATATCATGCGGCGCAGCGTGCTGATGCAGCCGGAATCCACGACACTGCATACAGCTATTGCCTTGTTCATCAAACACAAGGCAGACGCCCTGCTGGTCGCCGATCGGGATTCGATGCCCGAAGGAGTGGTAACCAAGACCGAAGTCATGAGCGCCTACTTCGGCGAGATGCCGGTTCAAACGAGCCTCGGCGAGATCATGGGAGGACCGGTGATCACCTGCCGCCCCGAGGATACCCTGCAGGACGCCCTGATGACCATGCAGGATCATCGAATTCATCGCATCTATGTGCTTGATCCGGACAGCCACCGGGCGGTGGGAACCCTCTCTTATCCGGATATCGTCGGGATTCTCTATCGCTATTGCTGTCGCTGTGAGATGAGTCTGCACCGTCGCCGGCAGCGGTCGGGCCGGGACAGTGAACACCGATTGACGGTGGCTGAGGCGATGCACCGCTCCGTTATTACAGCCTCCTGCTCGGACACCATCGAGCGGATCATCGAATCGCTGGCATGTTATCGAATCGGCGCTCTGCTGTTGACGGATGACCGCCGCAAGCCGGTCGGAGTCGTCTCCAAGACCGACCTGGCGCTCGCCTATCGGCGGGCGGTGCCGCTGCAGGAAAAGGCGGCCGCGGTCATGCAGCGCTCGCTGCGGTGTTGCCGGGAGACCGATCGCCTGGAATCGGCCATTCGACAAATGATTTTTGCCGAGGTCAGCCGGCTGTTCGTCATCGCTGCCTCCTCCGCAGCCATCGTCGGGGTCGTCACGCTCACCGACGCTGCCAGGATGCGTTCCGGTTCCTGCCGGGCCTGCACCAACTCGCGGATTATTCCCAAAGGGTAAAATACAGCGACGGCCCTTGCCGGGCTGCCACCGGGTGATCTCGCGGAAGGAGGGGCGGGGTGCGGCCGATGGCGGGTCTTGCCTCAGGGGAGCCGGGAGCTCCTGCCTGAGGCAAAAAAATGGCTGAAGCTAACCGCGGACGCGCTTGATGGTACCGTTGCTGATCATTGACTGGAACTGGGCCAACAGGGTCTGTTCCTCTTTGTCGATATGACCATCTTCTTGGGCGTGTTCCATGATGTTCCGGTACTCCTCGGGGGTGACTTCAAGGTCGTCGATGGCGTTTTTGATCAACTCCTTGAGGCCCGTTGCCGATGTGCTCACTTTTTTCATGAAGATTTCTCCTTGGGTGTGGGGGTGTAGAGACGATCCGTTGGGGATCACCGGGGGTGAAACGTGAATTTCTGGCCACCGACGGAAAATTCGTACATCAAGCCGCCCTGGGCGTGGACGAAGGTCGCGAAGCCTTTGACATAGTTGGTCTCCGCCTGGGCGCCGGTACGCGGGCCGGTACTGACGCCGGCGCTGGTGGTGCCGGCCTGGGCTGAAACCCCGGCGGTAACGGCGACCGCCTGGGCGGCTGCACTGTGGGCGGCAAGGCCGAGAAAAAAACGCTCAGGGAAAAAGGGTGCTAAGCGTTTCATGTTCTGCTCCGTTTGTGGTCGGTTTTTTTTGAGCGAGCCGCAGGTGTTGTCCAGCCATGACAAGGACGTTGTCCCCGCCGCTGCCGGCACGGTGATTTTTCGACCGGCTCCGATACGATAGTCATTGACGCGGCGTTGGCCAGACGATTTCGACAGAACGCGGCGGATCGTGAACTTCTCGTTGACATTGCCACAATGTGGCGGTATCTTTGTATGGTAATGGTAATAATTCTTATTGTCTTTTTTGATGGAACTGAGCGACACAAGGCGCAATGGTCGCCGGAGAATTCTACATTTCCCCGCCGTTCCCTAACCGTCACACGACCGGAGGAGTCATGGCTAAACCCAAGCAAATCATACGACCGGAAGATATTACGATCTGCGAGTCCACCCAGCAGATGATCAACAAGGCCCGTCGAGACGGTGTCGAGTTGTTTTTTGACCGGGCCGAAGAACTCAAACCGTGCCCGATCGGCGCCGATTCTGCTTGCTGCAAGCATTGCTCGATGGGGCCATGCCGAATGAACCCGACCGACCCGTACAAGCGGGTCGGGGTCTGCGGCGCCAGCATCGATACCATCGCCGCCCGGAATTTCGGCCGGATGGTCGCCGCCGGCACCTCCGCTCATACCGATCACGGTATGGCCATGCTCGAGCTGTTCCGGGGTGTTATCGAAGGGACAATTACCGATTTCAAGATCAAGGATCACCTGAAGCTCGGCGAGGTCGCCGCCTCGCTCGATATTGAGACGGATGGGCGGGATGTCAAGGAGATCGCCGGCGATGTCTACCGGGAGTTGGAAAAGACCTATACCCAGGTCGAAGGGGAGATCCCGTTGGTCAAACGGGTCCCGGCCAAGACGCTGGAAACATGGCGGCGCGAAGGTATCGTGCCGCGCGGCGCGATGCGCGAGATCATGGAGATGATGCATCGCACCGCGATCGGTGTCGACCAGGATTACGAGAACCTGACCAAACAGATCTCGCGGACGGCCCTGGCCGACGGCTGGGGCGGTTCGATGGTCTCCACCGATATCTCCGACATCCTGTTCGGTACGCCGTCGCCGGTGGAGATCTCCGTCGATATGGGTGTGCTCAAGGAGGACCAGGTCAATATCATCGTGCACGGCCACGAACCGAGCCTGCTCGAGGCGATGATGGCCTCCACCGCGGCGCCAAGCCTGCAGCAGATGGCCGCCGAGGCCGGAGCTAAAGGCATCAACCTGGTCGGCATGTGCTGTTCCGGGCTGGAAGTCTTGTCGCGCCACGGCATCCCCCACGCCGGCAACTTCTCGTCCACCGAGGCGGCGCTGGTTACCGGGGCGGTCGATGCGATGACCGTAGATGTCCAGTGCATCAAGCAGGATTTGCACAAGGTTGCTGGCTGCTACGATACGGTATTCGTCACCACCAACTACCGGGCGAAAATCGAAGGCGCCCTGCATATCGAGCTGGACGAGCACGATCCGCTTAAGTGCACCGACGAGATCGTCATCAAGGCCATCAGCCGGTTCAAGAACCGCGCCCAGCCGATCGAGATCCCCCGCCGGGTCGGTCGCGGCGTGCACGGTTTCTCGCACGAATACATCAAATATATGCTGGGTGGCTCCTTTCGGGGTGGCTATGAGCCCCTTAATGATAATATTATCAATGGGCGGATTCGTGGGGTCGCCGGTGTGGTCGGGTGTACCAACCCGCGCTCGAAACAGGACTTCTCCCATGTCGAGCTGGTCAAAGAGTTGATCAAGAACGATGTGCTCGTCGTCCAGACCGGCTGTTCGCAGGTGGCGCTGGCCAAGGCCGGCCTGACCACTCCGGGTGCCGCGGCACTGGCCGGTGCGGGTCTGGCCGAAGTCTGTGAGACCGTCGGCATTCCACCGGTGCTCGGACTTGGGTCCTGCGTCGACAACAGCCGCATTTTGATGGCGGTGGCCGAGATGGTCAAGACCGGCGGTCTCGGTGAATCGATCTTCGACCTGCCGGTGGCCGGGTGTGCCCCGGAGTGGATGAGCGAAAAGGCCCTTGCCATCGGCCAGTATTTCGTGGCATCGGGCGTCTTTACCGTATTCGGGCACACCTTCCCGATCACCAGGGAGACCAAGTTCGAGAAGCTGCTTTTCGACGGCTTGGCGAGCAAGGGGCTCGGCACCTGGGGCTTTGCCGACAGCCCTTACGAGATGGCCCGGCTGATGATCGCCCATATCGACAGAAAGCGCCAGGCGCTCGGCATCGACACAGCCCGGGAACGGGTACTCTTCGATATGGACGCCCGCCGAGGACTGGCCGCCAACGAGTGATCCATTACTCCCTGACCGTCGCCACCGAAGCCACCGGGAATGTGACGGCCAGGGCGGATGCCGGTCAGGGAGCGACGATGAAGAAGATTTTTAGCGGTATCTACAGCTGGGACGGCAAAAAGCATGATGAACGGCCGCCCATCGCCTGGTTCCCCGGTTCCTACCACCTGCACATCTGTGAGGCGGAGCGGGGGGCAAACAATATCACCCCGCTCAAGCCCCATCTCTGCATCTATCAGGAAACCGGAAGGGGGCATTCCATCTCCGCGGATCCCGAACGGTTCGTGCGGCATATCTGTCATGATTTCTCTTTGAGCGTTGACCGGGTACTCTGGGTCGAGCGCTCGCGTTTGCCGGCTGCCGGCGATTACCAGGTGATCGTTTTCACGAAGAGCGGCCGACTCGCCGGGCAGGATTTTTATCGGGTCAGCAAGCGCTCTCCCTCTGGTGCGGAATTGCATGTGATCGAGCAGGCGGCGCCGGAACCGGAGGCAGTGGCGGCGTTGTCAATCAAGCAGCAGGCGTGAGTCACAGGGGTTGTCCCCGGAACGGCTCCGGGTCGGCCGAAATAAGTGACGATCGAGGACCCATGACGAAAGAGACAAACGGGGCCCAGGGACCGATCCGCCGCCAGCGTGGTGGGCGCCATCCATGGAGAGCGGCAGGCCTGTCGCTGGCTGCTGTCCTGCTCCTGCTTGCGGGCGGCTTTGGGAATGATCGTTGATCTGATCATTGTCTGGCTCCGAAGACCCATCTCTTGCCCTTAATACAGCAATGCCGATGCCATTTTTAAAAAATAAAAATATCCTTTAATCGTAGTTATTTACAAAGAGAGGTCGGCGAGGTGTCAGGGAGCAAAACCTATCGCTTCTATCTGAAACAACTGGAGGGAGTAGAGCTGGCCCGGCGTGCCGAGCCGCTTGGGGTGGTGTTTGCGGACGGAGAGCTGCTGATACCGTTCTACGGGAAGACACATCACCTCTCCGCAACGGCAATCACCGGTCCCCAAGGACAAGACGTCACCCCTGCGGTTCGGGTGATTCTGGCCCGTTATGTGCTTGATTGTCCAGAGCGACTGCCGGACGGAACGGACCGTTTGATGAGCTACCGGGAGTTTGCCGATGCGGCGCCGCTCGTCTCCTATTTCTCGGTAAATACCAACAAGGCCATCGAATCGCACTTTTCCGGCGGGATCGAGCGTCTGCGGGGACGTGCGCTATCGTTGGGTGCCGTCGAACTGGCAAGCGAAACGCACGATCTGTCGCTGCGGTTCTCCGCCTTGCCTCGTGTTCCGGTGCTGCTCAATTTCAACGACCGCGATGATCTCTTTGCGGCCGCCTGCTCCGTGCTCTATCGTCAGTCGGCGCAATGCTATCTCGACATGGAATGTCTGGCGATGACCGGTACCCTGCTGGCCGGTTTGCTTATCGACGTTTGACGCAGCTGCCTAAAAACCCTGTCCCTCGATGTTTTTGCGTAACTGGGCAATGTCCAGGCCAAGGGCGACACATTGTTTGCCTTCCAGGCAGGCGTGCGCTTCCGGGACATCGAGATAATGAGTCAGATGATGATCGTCACGGGTGAGGTTGATAGCCCAGGCCTTCTTCGGTTCGTCGAATTCGACGTCAACGTCGATACCGCAGGCACCGATGTCCGGATACATCGATACGATGATCTGGCACAATGCTTCTTTGTCATGCATGGTTGCACCTTCCTTTCCCCCTGATTCCCTGTAAAAAGAAGATAATAATCGTTGGTTGTTTGGCAAGAAGGCAGCGCGGCCGCAACGATAATAACGGTGGCTGAATTTTTGGAAATGGGTTTTCATGGGCTGCTGCGAAAGGCAACGGAACATGAACCACGGTACTGCATTGACTCGACCCTTTTTCTCACGGCAAACTGTCGGTTGGCTGGCGGTTTTCGGCTCGGCCTTCTGTTTTTACCTGGCTACGGCGATCATCCGGTGGGGCCAGCCCCATGTCGACGTCGCGACTTCCTATTATGTCTTCGCCCGGTTTCTCCTCGGGTTTCTCGTGGTCTGCAGCACCATGTTGATCGGTGGTCACCGGCTGGCTCCCCGCAGGTATCATTTCCTGCTCGGTCGAACCGTGGCCAATACCATCGCGGTCTTTTGCTTTTATAAAGCAATCGAGGTCGGCACGCTGGCCGAGGCCAATATCCTGAACATGACCTACCCGCTCTTTGTCGCGCTGTTTTCCTGGTTTCTTCTCAAACACCAGCGCGACATGTTCGCGCTGGTCATCGTCGTTGTCGCTTTCGTCGGGATCTGGTTGATCCTGTCGCCGGGACGAATGAACGTCAGCTGGGGCAGCCTGTGGGGACTCGGTTCCGGGGTGAGTGCGGCGGTGGCAATGATCTACCTGAATTTGAGCCGGCGGCATCATGATTCCCAGACCATTCTTTTTTTCATGTTCGGCATCGGCATGGTTGTCGTCTACGGAGTGTTCCGGGAGGCGATCTACTGGCCAAGTCGCATTGATTTTCTGTTTTTGCTGGCCTGCTCGATGGCCGGTGTGCTCGGGCAATATCTGTTGACGTATGGGTATCTGTTCGTTACGGCGGTCGAGGGGGCGATTGTCTCGTCGAGCCGGATCCTGCTGGCGGCACTGCTGGGGCCGCTGCTGGTCGGTGATCCGGGACTGGGCCTGGCCGGCTGGTGCGGCGCGCTGCTGATCTTTATGGCCAACAGTGTCCTGGCTCTGCGTCGGTCGCGGGCCAGGCCGTTGTGAAAAAGCGGCGGGGTGAGAGAAAATCCGTTGAGCCGGGCTGTCAGGTGAAAGTTCGTTTTCTTGCCCAGGTCCTGCGAACCATGCCGCCGGAACAGGTTTTCGCCCAATCGTTGCTCGCTTTTCTGCTGGTCCAGGCTGATTCGCGAGTGGTCGGCGTCAACCTGGTCGGACCGGAGGATCACCCGACGGCTTTGGCGGACTATGAAACGCATATGCGCCAGCTCAAATTTCTTGCCGAGCACTTCAGCCCGGTGCCGATCGCCCTGCATGCCGATGAATTGCGTCTTGGCTTGGTTCATCCGCGCCATCTGCGCAGCCATATCCGTCAGGCCGTTGAGATCGCAGGAGCCCGACGAATCGGGCACGGCGTCTCCATTGCCTATGAAGATGATGCGGTGGAAGTGTTGCAGCTGATGGCCGAAAGACAGGTCGCCGTGGAGATCAACCTGACCAGCAACGAGCAGATTCTCGGCGTGACCGGTGCCACCCACCCGTTTGGTGTCTACCGGGAATACGGCGTACCGTTAACCGTATCCACCGACGACCAGGGCGTAAGTCGCGGCGACCTGACCCATGAATATCAGCGGGCGGTTGCGACCTATGACCTCGACTATCGGGATATCGTTGCGCTGACGCGCAACAGTCTGACCTATGCCTTTGTCGACGGGCAGAGCCTCTGGGTTGACCCCGACTCGTATCGACCGGTACCCCCCTGTGCCGGCCAGAATCCGGGACGCCGGCACCCTGAGGGCGCTGCGCCGCCTTCCTGACGGAAAATCACAAGGCAGCTCTGCAGTGGCGACTCGAGGAGCAGCTTGCCGCCTTTGCCGAGCAGCGCCTCCAGCTGCGTCACCAAACCGGGCGGCAGGGGAAGCCGTCGCCGGGTCAGTTTGCGGTGTAGAGACGAAACAGCGCGGCGTGGTCGAGATCACCGTCGCCGGCTTCGATCAGCCGGTCATAGAGATCGCGACTGAGAGCGGTTGCCGGCATGTCCAGGCCGAGTGTTGCGGCCAGTTCCAGGGCCTGGTGCATGTCCTTGCGCTGGGTAGTGCACTTGCCGCCGGGAGCGAAGTCGTTGTCGAGCATCCGTTGCCCGTGCACTTCCAGGATGCGCGAATCGGCGAAGCCGCCGCGCAGTGCCGTGCGAACCTTGGCCGGATCGACGCCGGCCGCCCTGGCCAGGGCCAGGGCCTCGGCCACCGCGCCGATATTGAGGCCGACGATGACCTGGTTGGCCGCTTTGGCGACCTGACCGGCACCGCTGGCGCCGACATGGGTGATTCGTTTCCCGAGCAGTTCAAGCACCGGCAGTGCCAGCGCGAAGGCCTGCTCGCTGCCGCCGGCCATGATCGTCAACGTGCCGGCCTCGGCGCCGATGGTGCCGCCGGACACCGGTGCATCGACATAGAAGGACCCTTTTTGTTCAACAAGAGCCGCCAGGCGGCGGGTGGCCGGAACACCGGTGGTACCCATATCGATGAGCAGGGTGGTGGGCCGGAGGGATTGCAGGACCCCGTCCCGACCGGTCAGCACGTTTTCGACGGCCGGGGTATCGGCGACCATGATTACGATGATATCACCTTTTTCAGCCACGGCGGCTGGCGATGCGGCAGCGAGTGCACCCTCACCGGCCAGTTCCTGCCGTGGTTGCGGGGAACGATTGTAAACCACCGGCTTGAGACCGGCTTTCATCAGGTTACGGCACATCGGTCGGCCCATCAGGCCGAGCCCGATAAAGCCGACGGTCTTGTCGGTGAGTTCGCTCATGTCGCGTATCCTTGGCTTGACGTTTGTGTCTTGGAGGAGTCCCGGGCGGTGTCGACGTTCAACGGACCACCAGGACCGAGCAGGGGGCCGATTGCAGGACCTGGTTGGTGACGCTGCCGATGATCAGGCCGGCCAGGTTGTTCAGACCCCGCGATCCCATGACGATCAATTCACCCTCCTCGATGCGGGCGATATCGACGATCATCGCCGCGGCCGGCTCTTCCATGAGCCGTTTTTCAAAGGTGATGCCCACGTCTTCCAAACGTTTCTTGTAGGGTTCGATGAGACGTTCCGCCTGGCTGATGATTTCGGCGATCTGTTCGTTGCGGTGGGGTTCGCCGAGCAGCGTCGGAAATTTTTTGTGGCAGTGCACGAGCAGCACCGAAGCGTTGAGCAGTGTGGCGTACTGGATGGTTTTATCCAGAACCAGGTCGGAATAGTCAGATCCATCGATGGCGGCTACGATTTTCCTCTCTTCCATGAACAGGTCTCCCGTTGTTCTCGTCCTTCAGGTGAGGGTGCGGGAATGACGACGCATCCATATCTCTATTGCTCTATTGTACCAGATGGCTGCGGCCGGTTTCAAGTTCCGGGCAAGCTTCGTTCCGGCGCCGAATCGATGGGAGGGTAAAGACTGATGTGGGGCCGGTGCCCCACATCAGTCGGAGCCGGCGACAGAGCCGAAGACGGCCCGGGCTTCCTGTCGGCCGCCGTCACTGACCAGTTGGTCGAGCAGACTCTCGCTGACGCGAGGATTGCCGGCTTGTCCCGTGCGAATGTCCTCTTCCAGCCGAGTAATCAGCCGGGCATCGGCCAGGGTCCGCAATTCCGCAGAATCGGCGGCGCTGATCGGGTCGGTGTGCGCCAGCAGCCGGCACACATCATCAATCATCGCCTGCTCAGCTCCCAGGCCGGTCAAGATGTTGCGGGCCAGTTCGGCACTCTCACGGGCAACCACATGCGGCTCATCGCTGCCGTGGTGTTCGCGGGCCCGTTTAAGACCGCTGCCGTCCAGATAGGCGGCACAGAGAACCAGCGCCGGATGGGCGCCTTCCCGGGCGCCGATGTTTTCGGCATGAACGGCGAGTTTGAGCATCCGGCCGATGCGTTTGAAGTCGGTTTGGTAGAAACGTTTCATCGCCACCGCAACTTTGTCTTTCATCAGGTTGTCCCGCGCACCGGCAAATTCTTCGGGCAGCGAGCCGATGCATTGCTCGGCAAATTGACAATAGGCGGCGCAGCCGAAATCCATCTTCGGGTTGACGAAGCGGTGTTTGCAGCTTCTGCAGATCCTCGATGTGTCGTCCTTGTAGAATTCGACGGGCTGACCGCATTTCGGGCAATCGACGTCGAATATCGCTTCCTGGTTCCAATACTGCATATCCTGGCCGGGACATTTCATGGCGGATCTCCACGGATTGGCCAATGGTTTGCACCCGGCCGGCAAACGGTGCCGACCGAGAGATGAATCACGCTCCTGGTACCGATATCATACGGTGAAAACCACCGATTGCAATTGACGTGGGTCAAGAAGGGAAAGATTTGCTGCCGGGTGCGTGCCGATCGCCCTGTTGACCGCTCGGGAGTACGGGGGAGGCGAAGGCCGGTCCGAGGGCGATTCGGGAGAATAGTTTTTTTGTGATTGAAAACAGAAACATAAGGGAATTTTTAGAGATTCATCAAGACCCTGCGATAGAAGATTGACAAGGAGCGGCCTCTGGCGGTACTATAAAGACGTCTTAAACATACATTAAAATCATTTGATTAGCGTTTCAGCGCTTACCGCCGTGTTCATGATACCACCGGTTTAACGCCCACACCGCCTCCGGTGTCCTGTGAGCCCACGGCAGGGCCTCGGCGGCCTGCCGGCGACGGTACGGCAATTCGTTGCGCTGATCGAATGTTCGGAAAGAAACTGTTTTTGACCGACTTCCAAGAACGACGCAACGCCGACGAGAGGAGGTTCAATGGAAGCTGCCGCCGCCAGCCGTCCCCCCCGCCCATCCCGCCTGATTATCGAACTCGATCCGCCCAAAGGCACCAATCTGCGGACCTTCCTCGATACTGCCCTGGCCGTCAGGGGGCGCGTGAACGGAGTCAGGGTTACCGATAATGAGCACGCCATCATGCGCATGGCGCCACTTGCCCCCTGTCTGGCCTTGCGTGACAAGGGGATCGAACCGGCCATGGTGATCAACGGAAGGGATCGCAATCGGTTGTCCTTCCAGGCTGATCTGCTCTGTGCCGCCGCGCTCGGGATCAAAGACATCGTTATCAAGCAGGGGCGCGATCCGCGGGAGGGCGACCAACCGCTGGCCCGCACCAGCGGCGACCTCGATCTCGATACCATGCTGGCGTGCGTGGCCCGCCTCAATAGCGGCAAAGATCTGTCCGGGGAAGATCTGGACGGCGCAACCGATTTTACGGTCGGGGTCTGCCTCGAGATCTCCGACGATGCCAACCGCAACCGCCAGCTTGCCGATTACCTGCTGAAACTCAAGGATTTCGGGGTGCAGTCGGTGACCCTCAGCCCGACGTATGACCTCAATATCATTGAGCTCTTTCTGCCGGCGGCGGAACAGACCGGCATCAAGCTCTACCCGTCGCTGCTCTTTCTCAAATCGGTGACGATGATCCGCTACCTCAACAATCTTGCCGGTGTCCCGTCGATTCCCCAGGAATTCCAGAAAAAAATGATGCAGGCAGCGGACAAGAAGAGTGCCGGCCTGCAGGTGGCTGCCGATTTCTTGCGCGAGTTGCAGCCGCTCGGCGAGGCGGTGGTCCTGGTGTCGCTGGGCTGGAAGGACAGGTTTCCGGAATTTCTCAATCTTATCGATCGGTAACGGCGGTGCTGAAAAGCGACGATGAGAGATCGCCACTGCGCAAGAGTCTGCCGGAGGTAACCAATGAGCTTGGCTCGCACCTCTACCTTTACCAGATCCTCGAAGAGACGCCCAACGGGGTCATGGTGATCGACCTCAGCCACCAGGCGCGCTATGTCAACCCGGCGGCCAACAGCCTGCTTGGCGTAGCCTACCGCGATCTGACCGACACCAGTCTCGAGGTGCTGCTCGGTGAGGAAAACCAGTGGTTCTTCTACCAGATCGGCCAATACTTCGACAACCTGGCCGAAATCGACGAGTCGCGGATCAGACAGGAAATCAGGATACAGACCGGTGACGACCAGTTCAAGATCATCGATGCGGTTCTCGTCTATCCACCCGCCTCGCCGGATTACTATCTGCTCTACCTGATCGATATCACCGCCCGCAAGCGGTTGGAAGGACAGCTTCGACGGCGCAACGCCTTCTTCAACAACCTGATCAACTCTTCGGTCGACGCGATCATCGCCGCCGACTTGGAGGGGCGGATCATCCTGTTCAACAACGCGGCGCTGCAGCTGCTCGGTTACCGGGAGGAGGATCTCGGCGATCTGCACGTTGCCAGCCTCTATCACGACAACGTCGCCCGTGAGGTCCTCAAGCGGATGCGCAGTGACGACCTCGGCGGCAAGGGAAAACTGCTTCATCACGAACTGAGCGTGCTGCACCGGGACGGGCATGAGATCCCGGTGCGATTTTCCGGCGGCATCATTTATGACAAGGACAAGGAAATCGCCACCTTTGGCATCTTTACCGACCTGCGCGCCATGCTGCAGATCGAGGAGGATCTCGAACAGACCCACAAAATGCTCATGCAGTCGGAAAAAATGGCCGGACTCGGCCGGCTTGCCGCCGGGGTCGCCCACGAGATCAACAATCCGATGTCCGGGATCATGCTGTATGCCAACCTGATCAGAGAGGAGCTCGGCGAAAATCATCCGGCCGGAGCGGATCTTGACACCATCGTCAACGAGGCCGAACGCTGCAAGGTGATCGTTGCCGATCTGCTCGAGTTCTCCCACCAGTCCAGTGTCGAGATGGAGCCGATCAATCTCAACGAGGTGGTCCGCAAGACGCTTGGGATCCTGCAAAATCAGCCGCTTTTTCATAATATCGCGGTACAGTGCCGACTGGCCGACATGCTGCCGTCGATAGCCGGCAACCATGTCCGGCTCCACCAGGTGATGATGAACCTGCTGGTCAACGCCGCTCAGGCCATGGACGGCAGCGGCAACCTGCGTATCGTCAGCCGGACGCGGGCCGGCAACGACGTTGTCGAGGTGTTGATCAGCGACACCGGGCCGGGCATCGAGGAGGTGTTGCAGGAGAAGATTTTCGAGCCTTTTTTCACCACCAAGACCACCGGAGAGGGGACCGGTCTGGGGCTTTCGGTCTCCTATGCCATTGTCAAGGAGCACCAGGGAACCATCCGTGTTTCCTCCACGCCGGGCGAGGGAGCCACGTTTACCGTTCGCTTTCCGGCCGTTGCCGAGGCGGTCAGGGGGGATGACGACGAAGCGGCTGCCGGCTTTGACCAGTCGCCGGCGTAAAGACGGCGGGAGTCGATCCGCAGGTGGACGCCTCGATTTTGGCGACAGCCCCACAGGAGATAAAGATGACACAGAGCGTCAATACGTCGGAGAAGACAAATCGCAAGTTTCTCGACAAATTGCAGGTGCGAGGCATCGACGTCAATGCCTGTTTCCAGTGCGGCCGGTGTTCCGCCGGCTGCCCGGTGACCGGCTTTTTCGATCTGACCACCATGGAAGTGGTGCGGTTGGCCGCGTACGGCCGGGAGGAGGAGTTGCTGGCCTGCAGGACCATCTGGCTCTGCGCCGCCTGTGAAACCTGCGCCACCCGCTGCCCCAACGATATCGAGATTGCCGCGCTGATGGACGTGCTGCGGGAATTGGCGCTGCGCAAGAAAGTGACGCCCGCCGAGCCGCGGGTGCCGGTCTTTCATCAATCGTTCCTGCAGTCTATCAAGCATTGGGGGCGGGCTTACGAGGTCGGCCTGATCGTCGGCTACAAGCTGCGCAGCGGCGATCTGCTCGGCGACATGAAGCTCGGCCTGCAGATGTTTACCAAAGGCAAACTCGGTCTGCGGCCCCATTCAGTCAAGGACAAGGCCGGCATCGAGAAAATTTTTTCCGGTCAGGGCAAGGAGTACGAGCGATGAACTATTCCTATTACCCCGGTTGCTCGCTGAGCGGTACGGCGCTTGACTACGATCGTTCGGTGCGGGCGGTCTGCGGTCGGCTCGGCCTGGAGTTGGTGGACATCCCCGACTGGAACTGCTGCGGCGCCTCCTCGGCCCATATGACCAGCCATGAGATCGGCATGCGGCTGCCGCTGCGCAACCTGCTGCTGGCCGCCGAGCTCGGTCATGACGTACTGGTCCCGTGCGCCGCCTGTTTCCAGCGATTGAAGGCTGCCGAGCGCGCCCTTCGCTCCGACCCGAGCTATTGGGATGTGCCGGATGATCTCCCCCCGTTCCGGATCGTCCATATCAGCTCGCTGCTCTCCGAGCCGCGGCACCTCGCCAGCCTGAAAGAGCAGGTCCGGCTGCCTCTCCAAGGTTTGGTGCTGGCCTGCTATTACGGCTGTCTGTCGCTACGCCATCCGAAGGTTACCGGGGCCCGGGATCATGAACAGCCGCGGGCGCTGGAGAGCATCGTCGGAGCGCTTGGCGCCGAAGCGGTTTCCTGGTCCCATCGTACCGAGTGCTGTTCCGGCAGCCTGACCATGGCCCGGCCCGATATCGCCGAGACCCTGGTCGGTGACATCGTTGCCGCGGCGCGCCGGGCCGGCGCCCGGGCCCTGGTGACCGATTGTCCGATGTGTCAGGCCAACGTCGAGAGCCGGCAGCGCCTGTCGGCGACGCAGCCGGGGCTGCCGGTCTTCTTTGCCACCGAACTGATCATCGCCGCCTTGGACGGCAGTTATTCGGCCAGCCAGGAGCGGCTTCATCTCGTTTCGGCCCAGGTCCTCAGCAACGTCGCCAAGCGGGCGGCAGAACAGCGGGAGGAGGCGGCATGAGCCAATCTGTCGACAAACAGCAGTCTCCTGGCGTCACCGGCGCGGTGCTGGTGGTCGGCGGCGGCATCGGCGGGATGCAGTCGGCGCTCGATCTGGCCGAGGCCGGATTTCGCGTCTATCTGGTGGAGAGCGCCCCGGCCATCGGCGGTAAGATGGCCCAGCTCGACAAGACCTTTCCGACCAACGATTGCTCGATGTGCATCGTCTCACCAAAACTCGTCGAGGTCGGACGGCATCGTAATATCGAGCTGCTCACGCACAGCGAGGTGCTCGGCCTTGATGGTCAGGCCGGCAATTTCACCGCCCGGATTGCCCAGCATGCCCGCTATGTCGATCCGGACAAGTGCACCGGTTGCGGTCTCTGTGAGCTGGCCTGCCCGGTTACGAGAATCTCCTGGTTTCCCGAGCCGCCGGCCGCCGGGGAGAAGAAAAAAAGGCCCAAGGCCAGGGACAAGGTGGTGTTGCCCGGTGTGGCCCCGGCAACTCCGGGTGGCGTCGCCGCCTGGACCTTTACGGTCGACCCTGAACTCTGTTCGCGCTGCGGGGCCTGTTTCCGGGCCTGCCTGCACGGCGCGGTGAGCTGGCAGAAAAAGGAGATCGCGACCATCGACCAGGATCGCTGCATCGGCTGCGGCGCCTGTTATGCGGTCTGCCCGGAGCAGTTCCAGGCCGTTATCGTCGATCAGGCCCCCGATCTCGACAAAAGCCTCGGCGCCGCGCTCCATGCGCGCTCGCAGGAAATCATCAAGCAGCGCGGCGGCCGGATTGGCGGCGACTGCATCGGCTGCGGCCTGTGCGTGGTGATGTGCCGCAAGGTCATGGAGATCGGGGCGCTGGCCATGGTCGCGGAGGGTATCGAGGTCGGGCGCGATATCTGCCAGGTCTGCGGGGCCTGTGCCTCGGTCTGCCCGGTCGATTTTCTCGAGGTCGAGCGGTTGACCGACAAGCCGGTACGGCCGTTGCTCAACACCTTCAACGAAGGCCTCAATCTGCGCAAACCGGTCAATATCCTCTATCCCCAGGCCGTTCCCCGGGTACCGGTGATCGATGCGGCCAGCTGCGTGCGGCTCAACACCGGGGCCTGCGGCACTTGTCAGAGCGTCTGCGGCGTCGGGGCCATCGATTACAACCAGGTCGAGAGGCAGCGGCAGGTTGCCGTCGGCTCGGTGATCTTTTCGCCGGGCATCGAGGTCTTCGATGCCCGGGTACGCGGCGAGTTCGGTTACGGTGTTTACCAAAACGTGGTCACCAGCATCGAATTCGAACGGCTGCTGTCCGCTTCCGGACCGACCTCGGGCACCGTGACGCGGCCGGGTGACGGGAAGCATCCGCGCAAGGTCGCCTGGATCCAGTGCGTCGGTTCCCGTGATCACAGCTGCAACCGCGATTACTGCTCATCGGTCTGCTGCATGTACGCCGCCAAGGAGGCGTTTATCGCCCGGGAACATGACAGCTCGATCGAGCCGACCATTTTTTATATCGACCAGCGTTCCTTTGGCAAGAATTTCGATCGGTATATCACCAGGGTCCAGGAGAATCAGGTGCGCCTGGTCCGGGCCATGGTCAGTCGGGTCTTCGAAGACCCGGTGACCGGCGACCTCGAACTGCGCTATGCCGACGACAGCGGCACGGTGGTCGCCGAGGTCTTCGATCTGGTGGTCCTGTCGGTGGGGCTGCAAGTCTCCGAGAAGAACAAGGAGCTGGCCGGCCGGCTCGGCATCGAGCTCGACGGTTTCGGTTTCGCCCGGACGGATGGGTTTACGCCGCTGGCCACATCGCGGTCCGGGGTGTTCGTCAGCGGCGCTTGCAACGGGCCGAAAGATATCCCGGAAACGGTCAGCGAGGCTTCCGGTGCCGCCCAGGCGGCCGCGGTCGGCATTGCCGGGGCCCGCAACACTCAGCTGGTCCGGCAGGTGCTGCCGCCGGAAAAGGTAGCCGAACCGGACGACGACTTGCGCATCGGCGTCTTCGTCTGTCATTGCGGCAGCAATATCGCCTCAGTGGTGGATGTGGCCGCGGTGGCCGACTATGCCCGGTCGCTGCCCCACGTGGTCTATGCCGATCATCCGCTCTATACCTGCTCGCAGGACTCGGTGGAGCGGATCAGGGAGCTGATCGGCGAGCACAACCTGAACCGGGTGGTGGTCTCCGCCTGTTCGCCGCGGACCCATGAGCCGCTGTTCATGTCGACGCTGCGCCAGGCCGGCATCAACAAGTACTTTTTCGACATGGCCAATATCCGTGATCAATGCAGCTGGGTGCACCCGCTCGAACCGGAAAAGGCCACCGAGAAAGCCAAGCGGTTGATGCGCATGGCCGTGGCCAATGTCTCCCAGGCCGAGCCGCTCAGCGAGTTGGAGTTTGATGTGGAACCGAGCCTGCTGGTGATCGGCGGCGGGGTGGCCGGCATGAGTGGTGCCGTTGAGGCCGCCGGCCAGGGCTTTACCGTTTACCTGGTGGAGCAGCAGGAAGAACTCGGCGGCCAGGTGCGGCTGCTGCAGCGCAGTCTGGACGGGCAGGAGTTCTCCCCGTATCTCGAATCGCTGCGCCAGCGGGTGCTGGGGGACGAGCGCATCAAGGTGTTTACCAAGGCGGCGCTGATCGAGCAGAGCGGCTTTGTCGGCTCCTTCGACAGTGAGATCATGACCGCCAGCGGCGGCAGCCGCACTATCAAGCATGGAGCAACCCTGGTCGCCACCGGCGCCCGGGAATATCGGCCGGCCCTCTACGGCCTCGACGAGCGGGACGGGGTCATCACCCAGACCGATCTCGAGACCATACTGGCCCGGGAGCCGCAGCGCGCGGCCGGCTGGTTGAGCATCGTCATGCTGCAGTGCGCCGGGTCGCGGTGCCGCGAGCATCTCGACTATTGTTCGCGCAATTGCTGCAACCAGGCGGTGAAGAACAGCCTGCGTCTCAAAGAGCTCAACCCGGAGACCCGGGTCGACGTGCTCTATCGCGATATGCGCTGCTATGGCATGTACGAACTGGAGTATCGCCGGGCCCGGCTGGCAGGGGTCAATTTCATCCGTTTCGACCCGCAGTACCAAGCACCGCAGGTCGGGCTTGACGGCGAGCGGATCGACATCGTCGCCCTTGACCCGTCCATCCGCCGGCCGGTCTCCTTGCAGCCCGATTTACTGGTGCTCTCCACCGGCCTCGTACCCAATGATACCGAGGAGTTGGCGACGATGCTGCGCATCCCTCGCGATGAGCACAATTTTTTCATCGAGGCTCACGCCAAGCTGCGGCCGGTTGACCTGGCCTGTGAGGGCGTTTTTCTGGCCGGTACCGCGCACGGGCCGAAAAACGTCACCGAGACCATCGTCCAGGCCCAGGCGGCGGTGGCCCGGGCGGCGACTATCCTGGCCAAGGATAAACTGACCCTGTCCGGCGTCTTTTCCGTCGTCGATCCGACCCATTGCGCCGTCTGCCTGACCTGCGTGCGGGCCTGTCCGTATGAGGTGCCGGTGATCACCGAGGAGCACACCGCCTCCATCAATCCGGCCCTGTGTCAGGGGTGCGGCATCTGCGTCGCCGAGTGCCCGGCCAAGGCGATCACTCTCGGCCGCTTTCGCGACGACAATCTCTACGCCAAACTGGGTTCCTACCAGTCCGCCGAGCCCACAGCCGAGCCGAGGAGCGCATGATGAGTGCATTTACCCCCGACGTCATCGTCTTTGCCTGCCGCCACTGAGCGTACACCGCCGCCGACCTGGCAGGTTCGGAGCGACGTTCATACCCGGTGTCGATCAGCATCGTATTGCTGCCCTGCACCGGCAGGATCGAGGAGGCGGTGCTGCTCAGGGCCTTTGAGAAAGGAGCCGACGGGGTGATGGTGATCGGCTGTCTGGAAGGCGATTGCCACTATGTCAACGGCAATATTCGGGCCCGGGCCCGGGTCGGCCGGGTGGCGGGTATCCTCGAGACCATCGGGTTCGGTTCGGAGCGCGTTCGCATGGACAACCTCAGTGCCGGCGAAGGCGCCGCCTTTGCGCGCTTTACCGGTGAATTCGTCGACCAGGTGCAACTGCTTGGCCCAAGCCCGATCAATCTGGTGCGCAGTCAACAGAACCAAGAGAGTGTTGAGGAGGTATCCGCGACATGATAACCGGTACACCCAAACCCATCGAAGAGATTCTCGAGATGATCGAGCCCTACGACACGATCATCGTTGCCGGCTGTTTCGGCTGCGTGACCGTCTGCCGGGTCGGCGGCGAGAAGGAGGTCCAGGTGCTCGCCTCGACCCTGCGGCTGGCCCGCGAGGCGAGCGGACGCCCCCTGGAGATCCGGGAGGTGTGCCTGGAGCGGCAATGCGATCCGGAATACCTCGAGCCGATGCGCCCCTATGTCGAAGACTTCCAGGCAGTGGTGTCCATCGCCTGCGGAGCCGGTATCCAGTTCATGGCCGAGAAGTTCGCCCGGACACCGTTGCTGCCGGGCATCAACACCGGCTTTCTCGGGGTCACCGAACGGCAGGGCGAGTGGGCCGAGCGCTGCCAGGGCTGCGGCGACTGCGTGTTGCACCTGACCGGCGGCATCTGTCCGGTGACCCGCTGCGCCAAGTCCCTGTTCCACGGGCCCTGCGGCGGCTCGGTCGGCGGCATCTGCGAGGTCTCGAAGGAGGTTCCCTGCGGCTGGCAGCTGATTATCGACCGCCTCAAGGCGCTCGATCAAATGGAGAATTACGGCAAACTGAAACCGTACAAGGGCTGGAGCAGTGCCCGCGACGGCGGGCCGCGGCGGATCATCAGGGAGGATATGATATAATGAAATCGGGAAGCAATCTGGAGCGGGTGCTCGCCGCCGGACATTTTGCCGTGACCGCCGAATGCGGTCCGCCCCGCGGGGCCGATCCGGATAAGGTGCTGAAAAAGGCCGAATACGTGCGGGGTAATGTCGACGCCTGCAACGTTACCGATAACCAGACCTCGGTGGTGCGGATGAGTTCGCTGGCCGGCTGCCTGTTGGTTCGGCAGAGCGGTACCGAGCCGCTGTTGCAGATGGTGGTCCGCGACCGCAACCGGATCGCGCTGCAGTCCGATCTGCTCGGCGCCTCGGCACTCGGGGTGCGCAACCTGCTCTGCCTGTCCGGCGATCACCAGAAGTTCGGGGACGATCCGCAGGCCAAAAACGTCTTCGACATCGATTCGATCCAGCTGATCCATCTGGTGAAGACCATGCGTGACGAGGGAATCTTTCCGTCCGGTGACAAGCTCGACGGGGCGCCGAAATTTTTTATCGGCTGCGCGGTCAACCCGTTCGCCGATCCGTTCGAGATCAGGGTTCCCCGGTTCAGGCTCAAAGCCGACGCCGGCGCCGATTTTGTCCAGACCCAGTGCATCTACAACATGGATACCTTCACTCGGTATATGGAG
Organism: uncultured Desulfofustis sp.; assembly: GCA_964433645.1. Lineage (GTDB taxonomy): Bacteria > Desulfobacterota > Desulfobulbia > Desulfobulbales > Desulfocapsaceae > Desulfofustis. Next base: position 3,849 of record CAYSSK010000049.1, on the reverse strand, counting down.
GAGGCGAAGAAGCAGGGACTGCATGAACGGGTCAAGATTTTGGCCGGGGTGACGCCGCTCAAATCGGTCGGCATGGCCAAGTTCATGAATAAGATGGTGGCCGGTATCGACATTCCCGAGGAGGTGATCAAGCGTTTGGCCGACGAACCGAAAGAGAAGCAGGCGGCCAAAGGGATCGAGATGTGCATCGAGCAGATCCAGCAACTCAAAGAGATGGAAGGGATCGCCGGTGTGCATGTGATGGCCATCGAATGGGAAGAGAAGCTGAGCGAGATCATCGGCGGTGCCGGGTTGCTGCCTCGCCCCGTCGTGGATGAAGAAGAAAAAGAGCGATAGCCACGCATCAGAGGGTACCATCAAAGGAGGAAATACATGACTCAGAAGAAGCTGATTCTGCTGGTTGACGATGATCCGGATTTTGTCGCAGCGGTAAAAGTCATCCTGGAAAAAGGCGGCTACGACGTGAACGTCGCTTACGACGGCAAGGAGGGGCTCGAGGCGATCGCCGAGCAGCGTCCCGATCTGATCGTGCTCGATGTGATGATGCCGGTGATGAACGGTCATGAGGCCTGCGCCAAGCTCAAGGCGGATGAGAGTACCAGCGATATTCCGATCATCCTGCTGACGGCGGTGGCCGATCGCGTCGCTACCAGCACCTATACCCATCGGGACATGCTGGAGAGTGAGGCCGAGGACTATATGCCCAAGCCGGTTGAGCCCGACGAACTGCTCGATCGGGTCAAGAGCTGGCTGAGTTGACCGACGACCGGGGCGGCCAGACGCCCGGCAGGGCAGTGGCTGCAGCAGAGTCCGGCACTAGGGGGAGAAGCGTGGAGACCATGCGCATTCTGATCATCGATGACGAAAAGGTGATTCGCGACGGAGTCGAGCGATCGCTGGCCGGCAGAGGCTATGAGATCGCCAAGGCCGAGAGCGGCGAGAGCGGTCTGGAGATGATCGAGCAGAACGGCTACGAGGTGGTGCTGCTCGACCTGATGATGCCGGGCATCGACGGTTTTGCCGTGCTCGACTGGATTCGTGAGCACCGGCCGTCGATCCAGGTGATCGTGATTACCGGTTTTGCCACCGTCTCCAAGGCGGTGACGGCGATGAAACAGGGCGCGTTTGACTTCGTCGGCAAGCCGTTCACTCCCGATTATATCCGTATCGTCGTCGAACGTGCCGTCGACAAGCTCCGCCTCGAGGTCGAGGCGGAGCGGCTGCGCGAGGAGCGGACGCTGAGTCTGGAGGCGATCCAGAAAGAAAAGAGCCTGCTCAAAACGGTGTTCGGCTGTATGGTCGAGGCGGTGCTGATCACCGATCCGGCCGGCGTCGTTGTTCATCACAACCCGGCGGCCATCAAGCTGCTCGAGATCCAGACCGACCCGGTGATCGGTAAGTCGCTGGCCGACTCGATCAGCGACCCGGCAGTGGTGCGGATGGTGCGGGAAGCCATCGACAACGGGCGGGTGGTCACCCGGGAATGCGCCGCCGGGACCGTCTCCCGGCGCTGTCTCCGAGCCCATTGTGCTCCGGTGATGTCGTCGTCGGGGACCATTCTCGGGGCGGTGACCACGTTTGAGGACATCTCGACGCTGAAGGAAATCGATCGGATGAAGTCCGATTTTGTCGCGATGGTCGCCCACGAACTCAAGTCGCCGCTCGCTTCCATCGAGCAGATGATCTACGCGTTGCAGATGGATTGTCCGCACGAAGCGGAGTTCTCCTGTCATCAGCTGCATAGCCGGATGACCGTGCGGACCAGGGATCTGCTGCGGCTCATCGAGAACCTGCTCAACCTGTCCAAGCTGGAGAGCGGTACCGTGGTCTTTAATCTCGAACCGACCAGCGGCCATGAGTTGATCGAGGAGATCGTCGAGGTGATGCGCCCCCAGGCCGAGGCCAAGCAGATCGAAGTCAGCTTCACCCCCTGCCAGGAGCCCTGGCAATTCAACGTCGACTACGACCATATGCGAACAGCCATCATGAACATCGTGTCCAATGCGGTCAAGTACACGCCGGAAGGCGGTCGCCTCGATATTTCCACGACCGTTTCCGGCGGCTTTGCCAACCTGCTCTTCAAAGATTCCGGGATCGGCATCAACCCGGAAGACCTGTCTCACATCTTCGATCGATTTTACCGGGTCAAAGGTAAGGCCACCCGTCATATCACCGGCTCGGGACTCGGTTTGTCGCTGGTCAAGGAGGTCGTCGAGGCGCACCAGGGCTATATTGATGTGCAATCGACGCCCGGTCAGGGGACCACCTTTATCCTCAGCTTTCCGCTCAGCGAAGCGGTTGCCGGACACAACGCGACCGTCGCTTCGTAAGCGGGGCGGCGGTCCGTCAGGTAACGGTCGGGGCGTTGTGTCCTGTTTTCCGTCCCGTCACCCCGTAACCTGATAGGTACACATCTTGCAAGTGATGCCTTCGTTCTTCAGGTAGTCGGCATTTTCCATGCCGAGCAGCTCCCAGGCCTGCTGCTGCTCCAATTCGATCATCCGTTGACGATAGCCGTACTCTTCGTAGGCACCCTCGCGGATGGTAAAGCAGATGATACCGCCGGGTCTGGTGATACGGACCAGCTCGTCAAAAGCGTGTGCCTTGACGTGACCGTAGGTGAAGGTGCCGGCACAGACGACTGCATCGTAGGCGTTGGCTTTAAAATCGAGGGGTTTGCTCAAATCTGCCTGGAGATGGCGCCGATAGATATTTTTTCGTCTGGCCTCGTCGAGCATTTCCCGAGAGTAGTCAAGGGCGTCGATGACGGTGTAGCCGCGCCTGACCAGTTCTTCCCCGACCAGTCCGGTGCCGCAGCCGGCATCGAGGATGGCGGCGTCTTTGTCCTGCAGCACCTTGCCCAGGGCCTCTGCTGATGCGATATGGGCCACGTAGCCGAAACGGTTGACCGTATCGGTGTCATAATCGGAGGCCCATTCCTTGTAGGCGTCCATGAGTTGATGGTGGTTTTCGGCGGTATAAACCTTATTGAGGGTCTTGTTCTCACTGACCATGAAATGCTCCTGTTATGGGGTGGGTGATGAAGGGGCGGTGACGCAGAACGGGGACTGTGCCGCCGGTGATGCCCGCCGTTATCCGGCCAGAACCTGATACGTGCAGAACTTGGCGGTGACGTTTTCCTTGAGAAGGTAATCTTCCTCGCGCAGTTCCTGGAGCTGCCAGCAGCGGGCGGCTTCCAATCCCAGCATTTTCCGGCGATAGCCGTATTGCTGGTAGGCCCCGTCACGAATGGTAAAACAGATATGTCCGCCGGGGCGGGTGATGCGGACCAATTCGTCAAAGGCATGCGGCCCGACGTGGGCAAAGGTGAAGGTGCCGACACAGATGGTGGCGTCATAGCTGTTGTCGGGGAGATTCAATCTGCCGTTCATGTCTTCCTGGTAGAGTGTGCGGTAGACCGCTTTTTTTTCCGCTTCGCTGAGCATGTCTGCGGAAAAATCCATCGCATCGACATGTTCATATCCCAGCTGGTTCAAGATTTCTCCGACCAGCCCGGTGCCGCAGCCGGCGTCGAGGACCCTGCTGTCGGTGGCCGGCAGGTGAGCGTCGAGCATATCGGCGGCCACCTGGGGGCCGACGTAGCCCATAACCTCAAGGGTGTCCCGGTCATAGAGGTGGGCCCACTTGCCGTAGGCGGCCAGCAACTGCTCTGGTGTCGAGGCCTCGTAGGTATCTTTCCACAATTGCGGTGTCTCCTGTGTCATGGTTCCTCCGGTGCAGATGTTGACGAGTGATGGCGGTGGTGCTCTCTGGGGAGAGGACCATCCCGATCATCGGGGTTTTATATGAAAATCGGCGGGACAGGTTTTAACCTGTCCCCCGCTCATT
>CAYSSK010000048.1:12526-27984 GCA_964433645.1 uncultured Desulfofustis sp. | reverse complement strand
GACCGGGGATGCCGGTCAGCGGATCAGGGAAATCCGGCGGCAGCCGGCGAGGTTGAGGATCAGCCTGGCGATTGCCAGGGCGATGACGACTACAACCATGATGCACACCGAAAACGCGGCCGCCTGATTGACCGCCCCGCGATCTTCGAGGAGCAGCACCGATACGGCGGCCACCTGGGTAGACGGGGTGATCAGAAATATCACCGCCGACAAGGTGACCATGCTGCGCATGAAAAAGAATACCGCCACGCCGACCAGGGTCGGCCACATCAGCGGCAGCGTGATTTTGTACATTGTTCGCAGAAAGGATGCGCCCAGCGATGCCGACGCTTCGTCAAACGTGTTGCTGATCTGCTTCATGCTCGTCGATGCGATCAAAAATCCCTGGGTATGGTAGTAGTAGACGTTGCAGAGGGCAATCATGACCAGCGTGCCGTAGAGCGGGTACAACGGATTGTCCGGGTTGTTGAAAGCCAGGATGTAGCCGAGTCCGAGTACCATTCCCGGTATTGCCGCCGGCACGATACAGAGAAAATACAGGGGGGTGTCGAATATGCTACGGAACTTCTCGACGACATAGGCCGCCAGGCCGGTGGCAACAACCCCGATGGCGGCGGCCATGAGGCCGATAGTAACGCTGTTCCAGAGCGGCTGGATGCCGTTTTGCACGTCAAAGGAGTAATGGCGCAGCGACAGATCCATGCGGTATGGCCAGAGGTGGGTGAAGCTGGCATAGAAGACGATGGCCACCACCGCCAGGATGGCGGCGCAGATCGACAGCGCATAGATCAGAAACAGCAGATCGCGCGCCGGCATCGGCTGGAGCTGAAGCGGTTGGGCCCCCGCCGAAATCTGAGCGTAGCTTTTCCGGTTAATCCATTTCTCGCCGGCCACGGCAGCGGCCACCGGCAGCAGGAGGACAACGCCGATCACCGTGCCGAGTTCGAAATTTGCTTGACCGATCACCTGATTGTACACTTCGGTGGCGAGAACGCTATAATCGCCGCCGATGACCATCGGGTTGCCGAAATCGGTGATGACCAGGGTGAACACAACGAAAGAAGCGGCGACCAGGGCAAAACGCGTTGACGGCACGGTCACCGTAAGAAAGGTGCGCACCGGTCTCGCGCCGAGGATACGGGCAGACTCGTAGAGCCGGTTGTCGGCCGATGCCAGCGCCGCGGAAAGAATGAGGAAGGCATAGGGAAACACGTACAGGACGCTGGAGATGACGATCCCCCAATAGCCGTAGATCGAAAACTCCGTTCCCAGAGTCCGGTTGACCAGACCGTTGCGGCCGAGCATCAGCACCAGCCCCTGGGCCTGAACAAGGGACGGGGCGAACAACGGTACCAGCGCGATCAGGCGCATCGAGTTCTTCAACGGCATGCAGGTCCGCTGCACCGCAAAGGCGAAACCATAGGCGAGCAGCACGGTAATAACCGTCGTGGTCGTGGTGACGGAGAAGCTGTTGGCGACGAGCCGGTTAAACCGTTCGGTGCCGAGGACCGCGGCGTAGTTGGCGAAGCCGAGACCTGCCTCGGTGACAAAGCTGCGGCCGAGGATGTGCGTCAGCGGATAGAGGACGAAGACGAGCAACGGGACGGCAATAACCGCCGCCACCCCGACTTTGAGCAGCGGCTCCAGGTTAGGCGGGCGCAACCGGCTGAGCCTGATCAATGCCATTCCAGCACACGCACCGCTTCCGGGGCAATGGTGATGGTCTGGGGCATGCCGACATCAAGGTTATCGCTGGTTCCCTGCAATTCCGCCACCAGTCTGAGCGGTTCACCGTCCCCTTCCGCCGGCGTGCCATTGCGGCCGTTTCCGGAAACGTGCAGGACCACCCGCGTCAGATTGCCCAGGCGGGTAACCTGATCCACCACCGCCCCAAGCCTGGCCTGGCCATCGCCGGCAACGCCCAGGGCAATGTCTTCCGGGCGGATGCCTAGAATCCGGGGCAGCCTGCCGGCTGCATCGTAATCGGTGGTGATGGGCAGATCCTCGCGATGCGGAACAATATTCATGCGTCCGAGGAATTCGGCGACGAAACGGTTGTCCGGCTGCCGGTACAACTCCATCGGCGGACCGGACTGCATTACCCGACCACCGTTCATGACGATGATGGTGTCGGCCATGGTGAGCGCTTCTTCCTGATCGTGGGTGACCATGATCGTCGTAATGTTCAGACGCTGCTGCAGGGTACGAATCTCCTCGCGCAGTTCCTCGCGAACCTTGGCATCCAGCGCGGAAAGCGGTTCATCGAGCAACAGGAGCGCCGGCTCGGGAGCCAGCGCCCGGGCCAGGGCGATCCGTTGCTGCTGGCCGCCGGAGAGCTGATGCGGATATTTCGCGGCCTGGTCATTGAGGTGCACGAGGCTGAGCAATTCTTCGACCCGGCGGGCGATGGCGTCTCGCTGCCACCGTCGACACTCCAGGCCGTACGCGACATTGGCGGCAATGCTGAGATTGGGAAACAGCGAATACGACTGAAAGACCACCCCGAAATTTCTGCTGCGGGCCGGAATCGGCGTCAGATCCCGACCATCGAGATGCAGTGTTCCGGAATCGTGGCGCTCGAGACCGGCGATGACCCGTAACAGCGTCGTTTTGCCGCACCCCGACGGCCCGAGGAAACAGATCAGGGCGCCCTGCTCGATGGAAACGGAGACGTCGTCGAGTGCTTTGAGTTCACCATATGCTTTGGTGACCTGATGAATTACAAGGGACATGTTTGGCCATGTGAACTGAGCAAGGGGCGCCGGCTCGCCGCGGCGCCCCTTGAGAAACGGGTTAACGACAGATCAGGGAACTGACATTGAGCGGTTATCGTTCCAGTTTCTGCTGCCACTCCTGGAGAATGCGGTCGCGGTTGGCGGCAGACCAGGCGAAATCCATGTCCACCATAACCGAGCCGATATCTTCAGGCAGGCCGGCGGCGCGGAACGACTCGGGCATCGACCCGCCGCTGACGGTGACGATCTCTTTCCAGGCATAGTATTCGTTGACGGCGGCTTCGGAGAGCGTCCAGTCGATAAACTGTTTGGCGGCGTCTTTGTTCTTCGATGTCTTCATCAGGCCGGTGGCCTCGAGTTCATTGCCGGCACCCTCCGCCGGGATGACCATGGTGATCGGATAGCCTTCGTTGATATTTTTTATCGCCCGCAATGCAAACGAGGCACCAACGGCGAACTCTCCGGCGCTGGCCGAGTTGCAAGGCCGCGAACCGCTCTTGATGTACTGGGCGATGTTCTTATCCAGTCCTTCCAGATACGCCCAGCCGTCCTTCTCGCCCTTCATCTGCAGGATCGAGGCGATCTGCAGATAACCGGTGCCGGAGCTGGCCGGGTTGGGCATGACCACCTCGCCCTTGAACTCGGGCTTCAGTAGATCCTCCCAGGAAGTGGGCATCGGCAGGTTCTTGCTTTTCAGGACCTCGTTGTTGACACAGAAAGCGGCCATATAGCCGGTGGTGGCAAACCAGCGGTCGCCGCTGTCGCGGAACCGCTCGGGAACCCGATCGATGCCGCTGGGCCGATACGGCTCCAGCATCTCGAGGATGCGCGGATCCACCATATTGGTGACCGCCCATCCCCAGATTACGTCATGGCGGGGATTGGCCGACTCGGCAAGCATCCTGGCATGCAGGTCGCCGGTCGACAGGCGCAGCAGGTTCACTTTCAGATCGGGAAGATCGCGTTGCATGGCCGCCAGAAAAGCTGCGGCCTCATCCTCTTCGTATGAGGTATACACGGTAATTTCGTTGGCCTGAGCGGCGCTGCCGAGGGTAATGAACGCCAGAGCGGCCAGCGTCGCAAGCATTGCACGGGTTCTGCTGAACATGGGGGGCTCCACTGATAGAGGGTGATTGATAAGCTCCGCGAACCGACCGGGAGCACCCCTATCTTTTACTCGAGAAAGATCAGAGGCTGATTAGGATTGCGTCATGGTTCGGTTACCGCCCGTCAGCCTCCGCAACCTTTGGCGGGGAAGCTGCCGGTAATTCGATAGATGGTGCCGCACTGCACCATCTACAGGAAAAGGCGCAGCAGCAGTATCAGCCCCATGACAAGCAGAAAACCGAGTACGAGCCTGCGGTAGACGACCGCGGTGAGACGGCGGCGCAGTCGGCCGGCCAGGGTCAGGGTCAGCAGTACCGGCAACAGGCCTGCAAGAGCCGCCAGCAAGGTGGTTGCGGAGAGGTAGCCGAGCCGGTTCATGCCCAGCAGCATGACGAGACTCGACAGGGTAAAGGAGATATTGATCGCCTGGACAAAAACATTCTTGTCCAGGTTGAGCGATAAGAGATAGGGAAGGATCGGCATGACCTGAGAGCCTGTCGTGCCGTTGACAATACCGGTCATGAACCCGGTGGGAACCAGGAGCGGTCGTTCCCATCCGGCCGGCAGGGAAAGGGTCATAGTGGTCATGGCCCACAGGGCGTAGATAATCAGTACCAGCCCGAGAACCGCCTTGGCGGTGTCACCGTTGATAGTCGCCAGAATAGCCAGGCCGATGACAATACCCGGCACGGAAGCCAGATACAGGGGCCAGAACCGTTTCACGGCTTCACGGAAACGGCCCGCCTGGATGATTACCGTGATGTTGCTGATAATGGATGGCACGATAACCAGAGGAATGGCAATTTTCAGATCAAAATGCAGTGCCATGACGGGCAGGCAGGAGGTGGAAAAGCCAAGCCCGGTCAGCCCTTTGATTGCCGAGGCAACGATATAGGCGGTCAGGATAACGCTGTAGTCGGTCAGATCCATATTTTTCGGGCAAAAGGGTCAATTTTCCGGATGTACAGCCTCAAACGTCCCCGCTGGCGACAGGCGGTTTCATCCCGCCACCGCGGCGCCACCACGGTGGTGCGCTCGAGATACGCAGCTGTCCGCCTCCGGTGGTTCACATAGAGCGTTTATAGCCCTGGAAAGCGATCAGGTCAATGGCCCTGGTCCCGGCAGAACGATCTTTATCGCCGGCCCATTCGTTTTCCGGCAGTTCAGCCGGCACGGGAACCAGCGTGCCGAGCTGCGGGCGGTTGAAGCCGCTCGTGTGCCGGAATATCGTTATTTTCGGCGGAAAAGGAACCTGGTCAGATCGAGATTGAAGGTGAAGGCGTCGCCTGCAGGGAGTTGTTCCCGGCTGTTCCAGATCAGCAGCGGCAGCCGCATCTCGTGGAGTGAGCCGTGGGCGCGGTAGGTGGCGGGGAGATCTTCGTAATCGACTGCCATGTCGCCGAACATGGTGTCTTTGTCCCCGAGCACGATCAGATCACCGATATGGTCCGGATCGAGATGGAAGCGGGAGGCGGCCTCTTCTCCGGTGAGAACCGCTTCGACACCGGTCAGCGATGTCAGGATCCGCCTGGTTGGGGCCGCATCGTCGGGGGAGGTGAGCCATACCCATGAGCAGCCGGTGAAATTTCGATGGTGGACGATATAATAGTCACGTTCCGGTGACAGCACGAATCGGGCCGGCACCCCTTCCCGGCGGAGCACGCGAGCAAGATCCCAGCAGCGTTTCTTGTAGTTCATGCCATGGTCTGCTGTTGCATAGAAAGCGGCGTCCGGCGCCGTCCTGACGGCTTCACCGATAAGCCCGTCCAGCCGTGTCAGGTGTTCATGCGATTCGTTTTGCTCAGGCCCCCAGGTATGCATCGGATAATCGGTGATGTGGACATAGATGAGGCCGATGTCGGGCCGGTTTTCCAGGATATCGATGGCCGCTTGCCAGAGCCAGTAGTTGATCTCCCGGGAGTAGATATCGGCCGGCTGACCATAGGCCGCGACCTGACTTTTTGTCGGCGCTTCGGCGGCGATGCCGATCTCGACCTCACGGTCAAAGAGCTCCAGGGTTTTTCTTTTGGCGGTCAGCAGGGCCGATTTGATGCCGTGCGTGGTGGCCCGGGCAAAGAGTGTCGGGCACCGGATCAGCTGGGCCGAATTCATATATTCCGGCTCACCCGTCGCCTTGTTATAAAAAGAGTTGGCACTGATGCCGTGTTCTTCGGGCCAGGCCCCGCAGGCAATGGAGACGTTGTTGACATTGGTTACACTGGGAAAGACGCCCGATACCTCCTTGAATACCCCCTCGTTCATCATCTTGTTGAAGGCCGGCATCGGGGTGCTGTCCAGGTATGCCATATCAAGACCATCCATCATGGCCACGATGATGCGTTGCCGTGTATCTTTCATGCTCTTATCACCTGTTGTTCCTGACTGTTTCGGGTGGGCACCAACCGGTAGGCGGCGCCCGGACCGGCCCTGCCTCCTGGAGTCCGTGGTGCCGTGCAGGGCGTTCAGCCTTCGCTGCTGAACAGGAACCTGGTCACATCGACGTTGTAATTGATGTCCTGATAGCGCGGCGGCTCGCCGGCACAATTGTGGAGCAGCAGCGGAATGCGCATATCGTGAAGAGAGCCGTGGCTGCGGTAGTCGGCCGGTAATTCCTCCGACTCCCCGGGCAAATCGCCGAAGACCGTGTCCCGGTCCGGCAGCACCACCAGATCGCCGATGCGGGATTCCATCAGGCTGAAGCGGTGTGCCGCAGTCTTTCGGTCGAGCACGGCTTCCACGCCGTCCAGAGAGAGGATCGTGGCCGCGGCCCGCGGGCCGTCGTCGGGATGGTTGAGATGAACGAATGAAACGCCGCCGAAGCCGCGATGATGCTTGAGCAGCCGGTCGGCGACCGGAGAAACGGCAAACGTGAGGTCCACGCCCCGGTTGGCGCAGGCCTTGGCCAGATCCCAGCAGCGCTTCTTGTAATTCATGCCGTGATCGGCGGTCAGGGCGATGGTGCGTTCGGGTGCGGCCTGGAGAAATCTGCCCAGATAGTCGTCGAGGGTCTTCATGTGCAGCTGCGATTCGTCGGCATCGGGCGGCCACATATGCATCGGGTAGTCGGTGGTGTGCACATAGATCAGATCGATTTCCGGCCGGTTTTTCACCAGATCGAGGGCGATGTCAAAGAGCCAGTAGTTGATTTCGGTGGAATACATCGGCGGCGGCGGGCCGTACTGCCGGCAGATCGTATCGTCCGGAGCTTCCGCGGCAACGGCGAAGGAGACGTCGTTGCCGAGGATTCTGGTGGTCTTGGCCTTGCAGGTCAGCAGCGCCGATCGCATCCCGGTGGCACCACCTCGTTGAAACAGGGTCGGCGCGGTGAGAAAGTCGGCATGCTCGAGAAATACCGCCTGCCCGGCGGCCTCGTCGTAATAGCAGTTGGTGGTGACCCCATGCTCCTGAGGCCAGCAGCCGCAGGCAATCGAGATGTTGTTGGCGTTGGTCAGCGACGGGAAGAGCGCGCTACCGCACTTGAAGAAGCCGTCCCGGGCCATGGCCTGCATGACCGGCATGGGAGTTTCCTCAAAGTAACGGATATCGAAGCCGTCGATCATGAACACGATGGTTTTGTTTTTCAAGGTCAGATTCATTGTGGATATAAAGGGTTACATGATTTTATTGCGCACCGCGGTGCTCAATTGTTCGACGACGATAACCAGCAGGAATATACTGAGAATAATGGTTGCCGCCGACTGGTATTCAAACATGTCCATGGCCACTTTCAACTCGATGCCGATCCCGCCGGCCCCGACCAGGCCGAGCACGACGGACGACCTGACCGCCTTTTCGAAGGCAAACAGCGAGGAGTTGACAAAGGAGGGCAGCGCCGCCGGTACGATCGCCGCAAAGACGATGTCAAGCCGGCTCGAGCCGATGGTCTGCAGGGCTTCCTCGGGTCCGTGATCGACCTCTTCCATTGCCTCGGCGAAAAACCTGCCGCAGAAACCGATGGTATCGACGATGATCGTCAGGGTTCCGGCGAAAACGCCGAGACCGACGGAGGCAACGAACAGTACGGCCCACACCAGATCGGGAACGGAGCGGCAGAAGGCGATGATAAAGCGGGTCGTATAGTAGAAAATCGGGTGGGGGCTGTTTCGCTTCGAGGCCAGGATGGCGAGAAAAAAACTGATGATGATGCCGAACACGGCTCCGACCAGGGCCATTTGAAAGGTCTGCAGCAGCGCTTTGGAAATGCTCGCCAGCCGTGATATATCCGGCGGCGTCATCTCGCCCAACAAACGGATCATATGCGGGATGCCGCGAACCAGATCGCCACCCGACAGACCGCTTCCGCCCAGGGACCAGACGAAAAAGCAGACCGCCAGAAAATAGAGAATGAATTTCCATACCGGCGGCAGTTCAAACCGATCCGGCATGTCGCCGCCGCGTTTTTTGGTTTCAGTGATAGATGGCATGAAGATCCTTGTGGCAGAGATCGGCCGTTTTGCCGTTCATCACCAGGTTTCCTTTCTGCAGGGCCAGCAGGTGGGTCGAATAATGGGTGGCATGGTCCAGGTCGTGGCTGACATAGACCAGCGTGAGCCGCTCTTTGTGGACCAACTCGACGAGCAGTTCCATCACCTCCCGGCCGACTTTCGGATCAAGGCTGGCCACCGGCTCGTCCGCCATCATGAAGGCGGGTTTCTGCATCAGGGCCCGGGCGATGGCGACCCGCTGGGACTCACCGCCCGAGAGCTGGTCGGCCCGGCTGGCGGCCAGGTGGGCCAGCCCGACTTTATCGAGAAACTCCATGGCCTCTTCCCGGATTTCCCGGGGCGCGACGGACTGCCGCCAGCGGCGCATCCCCCGGGTCCTGCCCATGGCGCCGTGGATCACGTTGGTGAGCACGGACAACCGTGGTACCAGGTTGTGACGCTGGAAAACCAGGCCGACCCGGGAGCGAAAGCGGCGCAGGTCGGGGCTGTTCAGCGAGGTAACCTCCTCGCGGAGAAAACAGATCCGGCCCTCGTCCGGTTCAACCAGGCGCAGGCAGCAGCGAAGCAGGGTCGACTTGCCGCTGCCGTTGCCGCCGATCAGTGCCACCGCGGCGCCGTTGGACACCTGAAACGAGATGTCGTTGAGGATGAGGCCGCGCCCCTCGAAGGACTTTGACAACGATGAGACCTCCAGGCAGGGCGCGTCCCCGCTGTCTTGGTGCTGCCGAAGCGCCCAGGCCGGTTCCGATTGAAAGTGCATGGCGTTCCTATTCGACAAAGGCGGCAAATTTGGGATACCCGATGGTGGTATACATCGATCGGACATAGTTGTAGTCGGCGTCCTTGATACTCGACAGGAATTTCATGCCCCGGTACTTCTTGTTGTCGTCTCCGGTCAAAATAGCCTGGATCAGCTCGCTTGAATGATCTACAAAGGTCTTCGTGACCACGGCAATAGTAGCTTCGTCGACATGCGGAGCGGCGAGCAGGACGTCGTTTGGCAGATCAGGACCCCTGGCGATCACCTTGAACGCGCCGGGCTCCATCTCGCCGTCTTTTGCCCTGAGTTTGATGAATTTATCGGTGGTCATGCCCCAGGCCGCCACATCTCCTCGTTTGAGGGACTGCCAGCCCAGATCGACACTGGTGTGCAGGACCTCGACATCCTTGAGCGGGTCGAGGCCGTTGTCGGCCAGGATCTGCAACGGGGCAAGATGCTTCGACGTCGAGCCGACGCTGCCGATGGCGATTTTCCGGCCGCGCAGGTCCTCGACGGTGTTGATGCCGCTGTCAGCCAGCACGACAATGGAGCAGTAGTAATCGGGCCGGGAAAAGCCGATCACCGGCTCGGCATCGGTGAGTTGCTTGAACACCACATACTCGGCCGGACCGGTCAACACGAAGTCGATGCTCTTTGATTTGACCGCTTCAACGGCGGCGGTCCTGTTGGGCACCGGGAAAAATTTGACATTCATGCCGAGTTTTTCCCCGAGCAGGTCTTTAAAGGCGCCGAATTCGCGCTGGAGCATCTCGAGTCCTTCGACATCGGTGACGGCGAGGCGCAGAGTCGCTTGTTCGGCCGATGCCGAGACCGGAAGGGTCAGCATCAGCACGGCCAGACAGAGCAGTTTCATCGAGTTGACAACGGTTTTCATGGTATCCTCCAAAAAAGAAGTGGGTTCTTTTCCTCAGCGCCGAGATAGTCGGCGTTGAGGAAACGTGTTCTACCGGGAAGGGACGGCATCCCGCCCCACCTGGAAGAAGATCATAGAGGAAAAACATTATCGTGAAGTGAAATTGACGTTAGGCTAATATTAAAAAAATTTGTAATTTGCTATATATTTTATAAAGACAATTTTTATAGGTGGTGTTCATGAACTTTTCCATCAAGCAATTACAGGCCTTTCTTGCCGTCGTGCAGCACGGGTCGACCCTCGCGGCCGCCAATACCCTCGGCATATCTCAACCTGCCGTGAGCGCCGCCCTGGCCGGTCTCGAAACAAATCTCGGCACCCAACTCTTCCACCGCTGGAAAAAGAGGATGATCATCAACGAGCGGGGCAGAAGTCTGCTGCCGATGGCCCGGAAAGTGATCAACAACGCCCGGGAACTCGAAGAGATGTTCGCCGGCGGCGACAACCGGATCAACGGCATGCTGCGTCTCGGTGCCAGCAGGACCCTGGCAAGCTATGTGATGCCGGAAATTCTCTCCGGCTATGCCGTCGACCATCCGGCGGTGCAGCTCGAGGTCGTTTCGCGAAACAAAGCCGGTATTATCGAGCAGATAGAGGATTTTTCCCTTGATGTCGGCGTGATTGCCGGCGTGGCGAGCCGGCCCGATGTGCGCAGTCACCCATGGTTGACGGACGATCTCTGCGTGTTCTGCGCTTCGACCCATCCCCTTGCCCGGAAAAAATCGGTATCCGAAAGTGATCTCGCACAATGCCAGTGGATTTTGAGAGAAGAGGGGTCGGGTACGCTCGAGGTCTTCTACAACGCCCTGCCCGAGCATCTCAAGCCGTTGAACGTGCTGATGGTATTTGACAATATCGAGTCGATCAAACGGATCGTCGAACACGTCGATGCGTTGAGCTGTGTGTCGCGATTCGCGTTGCGCCGCGAGGTTGACAGTGGCCTCCTCACCGTGCTCGAGACCCCCTTTCTCGATCTGCGGAGAAATTACTCATTTCTCGTTCACCGGGAAAAAGAAAACAATCTTCTGACCAGCTCCTTTATCCGCGCCTGTTTGCTTGCCGCCGGAACAGAACTGCCTCGGTGAGCACTCCTTCTTGCATTGGTTGTGCCATGCCAGCCTCGCACCTCTCGGGAAAAGGCCGGGACTGGCATGGCGGGAACAGCTCTGAGCGGGCCCACCCCTGACAAATTCACCGAGGGAAAATAGTGCGCGTAACTTGACGGAAACGAAGCTGCCGTTATTATCTTTCCCTATACGGTGCGGACAGCCAGGGTTCTGCAGCCCAGGGTGTCCATTTCTATGAGCATAAAGCATAGCTTGCCTATGAGCAGAAAGCATAGTTTGCGGCTCTGGAGCTCATGGTGTACGGGGGGACACGAGCAGGATCTGGCCGTGATTCTCAGCGGAGGGCATCGACTTGACTGCTGATATCATCCTGCTGCTGGTTATTATCGCCGGGGCCCTGATTCTCTTTGTCGGGGGCTGGCTGCGGGTCGATCTGGTGGGGCTGCTGGTGCTGTCCACGCTGGCCCTGACCGGTCTGGTCAGTGCGCCGGAGGCCCTGGCCGGATTCAGCAGCCCGGCGGTGGTCACCGTCTGGGCCCTGTTCATCCTGTCCGCCGGCTTGACGCGCACCGGCATCGCCCACCAGATCGGGCAACCGTTGCAGCGCTTTGCCCGGGGCAGCGAGGTCACGCTGATGGTGGTGTTGATGGTCTCCGCCAGCCTTCTGTCGGCGCTGATCAACACCGTCACCGTCGCCGCCATTCTGCTGCCGTCGACCATGGAGCTGGCCCGGCGCAGCGGCCGGCCGCCATCCCGGCTGCTGATGCCGCTGGCCCTCGGTTGTCTGCTCGGCGGGCCGTTTACCGGCATCTCGACCCCGCCCAATATCCTGGTGACCGACGCCGTCCGCAACGCCGGCCTGGAGCCTTTTGGGATTTTCGATTTCACGCCGATTACCGCCGCCATCGTGGTCGCCGGCATTGCCTTCATGGTGCTGCTCGGCCGATACCTGTTGCCCACCAACCGGGCCACCGCTTCGGCCGGCGGCAGTGACGCCATCGGCGCCTCCTACCAGCTCGATACCCATATTTTCACGACGCGCATCCCGAGTGCATCGCCGCTCGACGGCCGGACGATTGCCGAGAGTCGTCTCGGTTCCGCGCTCCATTTAACGGTGCTGGCGCTGGAACGAAAAGGGGTGCTGCTGCTCGCTCCCCGTCCCGATGAGGTGCTGCAGGGCGGTGACATACTGATCGTACATGGCAGTCCCGACCACCTGAAACGGTACCACGCCAGCCAGCATCTTCAGGTGAAATCAGCCGAGATGGTGCGCGAACGGCTCCGGGAAACGGTGCAGATGGGGTTCGGTCGGATCGGCGAAGGTTCGCCGCTGCTCGGTAAGACCCTTGCGGAGAGCGGTCTGCGCCGGGATCATCGTGTCCATGTGCTGACACTGCAAGGAGACGGGGAACAAGAGATCGGTGATCTGCGGCGGCATCGACTGGCTGTCGGCGATCGACTGTTGTTGCAGGGGGAGGGGGAGCGACTGGAGGCTTTGTCCCGGACCAACCTGCTTGCCGAGTTGCAGGTGGTTGCCGAAGCGGACCGCCACTTACTGGCCGGTGATCGCGCCGAGCTATTACCGATCCGCGTGCCGCCCGGCTCGGTGCTGGTCGAGCGCGATTTGGTCGAGAGCCGGCTGGGCAACGCTTTCGGACTTACCGTCATCGGGTTGATCCGGGATGAGCGGATGGTGTTTCTGCCATCGCCCGAAGAGACCGTCAAGCCTGACGACTTGCTCATCCTCCAGGGCTCACCCCGCGACCTCGAAGTACTCGAAGGACTGCAGGACCTGGCCATTGTCGAACAGTCTTCGGCCCAGCTCGCCGAGTTGGAGTCCCAGCAGATCGGGGTCACGGAAGTCCTGCTCTCGCCGCGCACCACGCTGGCCGGCAAGACCCTTGCCGACCTGCTGTTCCGGGAACGCTACGGCATCAGTGTACTCGCCGTCTGGCGCAAAGGCAAAGCCCACCGATCCCAGCTACAGGACCTGCCACTGCAGTTCGGCGATGCGCTGCTCGTCTATGGACAGCGGGACAAACTCGAGGCCCTGTCCCGGGACCCAGATTTTCTCGTGCTCGACGAGGCGGCCGCCCGAGCGCCGCGCCTGGAGAAGGCCAAGATCTCCGTGGTCATCATGGTCGGCGTGATCCTCAGCGCCATCTCCGGCCTGCTGCCGATCTCCATCGCCGCGCTGACCGGGGCGACCCTGATGGTGCTGGTCGGCTGTCTGAGCATGGAGGAGGCCTATCGGGCCATCGAGTGGAAGGTGGTATTCTTGATCGCGGCGATGCTGCCGCTGGGCGCGGCGATTGAAAACAGCGGCGCCGCCCAGTTCGGGGCCACCGCCCTGGTCGCCGCCGTCGGCGATCTCGGCCCGCGCTGGGTGGTTGCCGCCCTGTTCACGGTGACCGTGCTCGGCACCCAGATCATTCCGACGGCGGCCCTGGTGGTATTGATGGCCCCGGTGGCCCTCAGCGCCGCCGAGTCGCTGGCCATCTCGCCCCATCTGCTGATGATGACGGTGGCCATCTCCGCCTCGTCGAGTTTTGCCAGCCCATTGTCCCACCCGGCGCACCTGCTGGTCATGGGGCCGGGAGGCTACCGCTTCGTCGACTATCTGAAAGTGGGGGTGCCGATCACGATCCTGGCCCTGCTCGTCTCGGTGGTATTGCTCCCAATGCTTTGGCCGCCGTATTGACGCTGCGATCGACCCCTGAGACGTTGCGCCGCTGATCCGGCCGGAGGCCGGGCCCGGTTGTGCAGAAACGGGGGGCTTCATGCTGCTGCCGGCTTCAGAGGTTCAGTTTGACATTCCCCTGATCGTCACCATTTTTTTCTCATATCACCCTGTGCACAGCCAAATGCAGGGAGACAGGGCGTCGGTATCACGTCGGACAGCAGCAGGAAGTCCTCCGCCCATTCCTTCCGTCCTTTCCTTTGTCCACTATCCGGCCGTGTCGAAACCGTGTAAGGTGATCTTGTGGAGCATGCCTTTCCCCTGGAAACAACAGAGGGGTCCCCGCCAGCCCGCCTACCAAGGAACTGGTGGAACCGGCTGGTGACTGTCAACCCCGGAGAGTGGCGGCCGCTGTTGTGGTCCTTCAGCTATTTTTTCGCGCTGCTCTGCGGCTATTATATTATTCGGCCGATGCGCGATGAAATGGGCATTGCCGGAGGCGTGGAGCACCTGCAATGGCTGTTCAGCGGCACCTTCCTGGTGATGCTGGCAGTGGTGCCGCTGTTCGGTTGGCTGACCCGAAATTTTGCCCCGCGCCGCTTTCTCCCTTTCGTGTATCTCTTTTTTATCACCAACCTGCTGGTGTTCTTCCTGCTGTTTCGCTCTGAGTTAACCCACGCTTGGGTGGCCCGCGCCTTTTTCATTTGGGCAAGCGTTTTTAATCTGTTCGTCGTCTCTGTTTTCTGGAGCTTCATGGCAGACATCTTTACCAATGTCCAGGCCAAGCGTCTTTTCGGCATCGTTGCCGCCGGAGGTACGGTAGGCGCACTGGCCGGGCCGGCCCTGACGGTCGTTCTGGTGCAGCCGCTGGGCCCGAGCAATCTGCTGTTGTTGTCGATGCTGTTTCTCGGCTGGGCAATTCTGTGCATCAACCGGTTGTCGGCCTGGCGGCAGTCGACACGTGGCGACTCTCGCACGGGTATGCTCAAGCAAAAAAGCAAAGCGACCGATCCCGGCAGTGAACCGCTGGGCGGCAGTATTCTGGCCGGGATCCGGCTGGTCTGGCAATCGCCGTATCTGATGGGGATTTGCGGTTTGATGCTGCTGTTTACCACCTTGGCCACGTTTCTTTATTTCCAGCAGGCCCATATTATCCGGGAGCATTTCCCCGATCCGGCCAGGCGTACCGCACTGTTTGCCGCCATGGATTTCGCTGTCAACAGTCTCACCCTGGCCACGCAGGTTTTTCTTACCGGCCGGATCGTCGGGCGCATCGGCCTGGCCTGGACCCTGGCCATTATCCCCCTCGGTTTGGTGGCAGGGTTTACGGCGTTGGCGTTAGTGCCCGCTCTGTGGGTTATCGTCGCCGTTCAGGTCCTGCGCCGGGCGGGTAATTACGCGATCATGCGGCCGGGCCGGGAAATGCTCTATGTGGTTTTGCGCACGGAGGAGAAATACAAGGCCAAAAATTTCATCGATACCGTGATCTATCGCGGCGGTGATGCGGTCAGCGCCTGGGTCTATGCCGGATTGCTGGCAATAGGCCTGTCCGGGGCCGGCATAGCTCTGGCGGCGGTCCCGCTTGCCGCTCTGTGGGCCTGGATATCTTTCCGGCTCGGAGTTCGCCAGGAGCAGCTCGCCGCCACCATCAATCACGGAAAACGAAGGAGATAATCGATATGAATACGTTCTCTACCAGTTTTTCCAGGCGAACGTTTCTCCGCGGCAGC
>CAYSSK010000048.1:0-12426 GCA_964433645.1 uncultured Desulfofustis sp. | reverse complement strand
TTTGCGGCGACCAAGGTCTGGACCGACGGCCGGCAAAACGGTATCGAACAGATGCACCAGTCCATGGAACGCATTGGCGTCGACGTCATCGACCTGATGCAGATCCATAACCTGCGGGATTGGCAAACCCACCTGCCGATCCTGCGTGACTGGAAAGAACAGGGGCGCTTTCGCTACATTGGGATTACCACCTCGCACGGTCGTTTCCATGAGGATCTCGAGCAACTTCTGAAAACGGAACCGTTCGATTTCGTGCAGCTGACCTATAACCTGGAGAATCGAGTCGCTGAGCAGCGACTGTTGCCTCTTGCCGCCGATCGGGGCATCGCCGTATTGATCAACCGCCCGTTTCAGCGTGGTGCGTTGTTCCGTAAAGTAAAAGGAGTAACCCTTCCGGGCTGGAGCGAGGAGGCGGACTGTCGCAGCTGGGCGCAGTTTTTTCTCAAGTTTATTGCATCCCATCCGGCGGTTACCTGCATGATTCCGGCAACATCCAAGGTCCATCACATGAAGGACAACATGGAAGCAGGATTCGGCCGGCTACCGGACGAGGCCATGCGTCGGCGGATGATTGCCTACTATGATTCGCTCTAGAGCAGAGGCGTCTCGCTTCGGCAGCCACGCAATGCGGGGGGTGCCGGTGTCAGCGAAGGTTTCCCTTCATTGTACCCGTGTTTTTTGATACGCTTGGGCAGTGAAGCGGGTGGTCTTGACCGGGAAATTTAACCAGGATGGAACAATGAAGCACTGGTATGATCAATTGCTGATGAGTATGGTGCTGTCAGCGATCCTGGTCGGTTGCCTGGCAGGGTGCGAACAGGAACAGAGTCCGCCGGAACAGCAGAGTGTGCCGGAGATCAGTCTGTATCACTATTTTTCCGGGGAACTGAGCGGCGGGCTGGACGACATGGTGGCAACCGTCAACGAGCGCCAGCACAATCGGCGGCTGGTTGCTCATCCGCTCGACCATGAAGCCTTCAAAACCATGATCCACTCCACGCTGGATAAGGGAAGTCCCCCCGAACTCTTTACCTATTGGGCGGGAGCCCGGACCCAAGCCCTGGTTGATCGGGGACAACTCGAGCCGATCGATGACCTGTGGCGGCAAGCAGGACTCGACCGGCGCTTCCCCAAATCGATCGCCGATGCGGCCTGCACCTATAACGGCAACAAATATCTGCTGCCGATTACCCAGCATCTGGTAGTATTTTTTTATAATAAGCGACTTGCCGAACGAGCAGACCTGAAACCGCCGACTACCTGGACAGAGTTGCTGGCATGGTGCGAGGTTATGCAGAGCAGGGACATTACCGCTTTTGCCCTTGGAGCCAGGGAACGCTGGCCGGCGCAATTCTGGTTTGATTATCTGCTCCTGCGTACTGCCGGTCCGCGCTATCGTGCCGCACTGATGGCCGGTGAGGCGTTGTATACCGATCCCGAAGTCGTCAACACCTACCGAATCTGGTCGGAATTGGTCGAGCAGGGGTATTTCAATGCCGATGCCGTCTCGATCGACTGGGCGGAAGCCGCAGAGCGTGTCTGCCGAGGTGAGGCGGCCGCTACACTGATGGGTACCTGGGCGATTCAGACGTTCACCGGCAGCCCGTGCCATCTTGAACCCGGGGAGGATTTTGATTTCTTCGTTTTTCCAGTGATCGACACGACTCTGCCCGACAGTTCGGTCGGCCCGATCGATGGTATTGTGCTTACCCGGGAGTCTCTGAACCACGAATTTGCGGGGGAGGTCATTACCTATTTTTCCGAGAACGAGCCGCAGCAGCAGATGAGCCGGGGATCGGGCGCGTTGGCGCCGAGCAGCAATGTCCCGCGGGAATTTTACACACTGTTCAAGCAGCGGCTGTTTACGGCGATTCAACAGACCGAGGAGTGGGTTTTTAACTACGATCTGGCCTCGCCGCCGCTGGTCGCCGAGAAAGGCATGGATAGTTTTGTCGAACTGCTGGCTTACCCCGATCAATACCGGGCTATTTTGCAGGAACTGGCGAGCGAGACCGCCAAACTATCCGGGCAATGATCCGCATCACCGGTTTACTGCTGAAACGACGGTCGCCATCCATGTCATTTCGCGCCAAGCTCGCCATCGCCTTCTCCTCTCTTTTGTTCCTGATCATCGTTCTTGCCCTGACCAATTGGTGGGGCGTCGACCGGGTCCTGTCCAAGCAAGATCAGCTCTTTTCTTTTACCACTCGTCTCGAGCGCCAGTTCAACCAGATGGTCCATGACGAGCAGCTCTTTCGCAGGATGGGAACGCTTGAACAGTCACGGGTTGTCAGGGACACCATCGGCAGCATCAGGGCGCAGCTGGAAGCACGGTATGGCACCGTGCCTGTGGGAGAGCAGCAGGAGGCCATCGCCTCGTTGCTGGCCGCACTGACGACCTACGAGGAGCATTTCACCGGATTCAATCGTTCGCTGGTCGCCTTGGAAGCAATGAAAAGTCGGCTGCTGAAAGAATCAGAGCGGCTCTTCGCCTATACCGAGAACCTGGTACAGGCCGGCAAACGGGGTGAAGCGCGGCCGGATCCGGCCGATGTCCCGGCGTCCGATCCGTCCATTGCCAAGCGCCTGCAATTTACCATCGGCTCTCTGCTGTTGGCCGAGAAGGACTATTTCCTGAGCTACTCGGATGAAGCGGTGGCTCGAGTTCAAGGGCTGGCCACGACGATCATTACCCAGGCCGGGGAGATGGAAAACCGTGAACCGGACAATACGGACAAACTGCAGGCCTTTCGTATTTCCCGGGCTACCCGTGTCTACCTGGATATTTTCTTACGGCTTGTCGACGAACAGGAGAAGGCGAGCGAAGCCGCCCGCTTGGTACCGGCTTCGCTCGACGAGTTTTCCGCCGCCTTATCCCGGTTTCTTGACCTGTCCCGGCGGCAGACCGAGGAACAACTCGCCTTTCTGCGCCTGGTTTCCGCGATGATTTCCGTGGTTGCGGTACTTGTCGGCATAGCCGCCGTCATCACCTTGTCCAACCTGATCAGCCGACCGGTCAACGCATTGCGCATGTCGGCCCAGCAGATCGTCGACGGCAATCTCGACACCTCGGTCAGCGTGTCAGGCGATGATGATCTGGGCAAGCTCGGCCACCTGTTCAACGAAATGACTGCACGATTGCGCGGCAGTTTCCGGCATATCGAAAATTACCGTGATCATCTGGAAGAACTGGTAGATCGGCGGACCGCCAATCTGGAGCGGGAAATTGCCGAGCATCGCGATACCGAGGAGGCATTGCGCGCCAGCAGTGAGCGGCTGATGAACATTGTGTCGCAATCGCCGTTGGGCATCGTTATTTCCGACCGGGATTTCGTGATCCGGGAGTGGAACCACAGTTGTGAAAAGATCTTCGGCTTCACACGAGACGAAGCCATCGGTGCACCTGCTCTGATGATTGTGCCCGATTCGGCAAAGGCCGGGGTGGAGACCGTTTTCAGCACACTATTGGAAAGCCGGCGGTCGGTCCGCAACCAAAACGACAACATCACCAAATCCGGCAGGATAATCACCTGCAACTGGTACAACACCCCCCTTACCAACGACGCTGATGAAACGGTGGGGACGCTCTGCCTGGTGGACGATATTACCGATAAACTGCGGCTCGAACAGGAGGCGCTCAAGGTCAAGAAACTTGAGTCGACCGGCGTGTTGGCAGGGGGAATAGCACATGATTTTAACAATATATTAACTGCAATTCTGGGCAACATCAGTTTGTCGCTACTCGATGAGAACGTGTCGAAGAAAACCCGGCTCCTTCTCGATGCCGCGGAAAAAGCGACGGTTCGCGCCCAGGCGTTGACCCAGCAGTTACTCACCTTTGCCAAGGGCGGGGAGCCGGTTAAGGAGCAGACATCATTGGAAGAGTTGATCAGGGATTCGGCCGAATTTGTTTTGCACGGCAGTACAACAACGTGTCGTTACCAGTTTGTCGAGGGTCTCTGGAGGGTCAGGGCTGACCGGGGTCAACTCAGCCAAGTAATCCAGAATCTGGTCATCAACGCCAGCCAGGCGATGCCTGGCGGCGGTATTATCGACCTTCGCTGTGAAAACGTTGCCGACCCGTCTGCCGCTGATCCGGCACTGGATCCGTCGCGCTCCTATGTCAAGATATCGATTTCCGATACCGGCGTGGGCATTCCTGCCACCGTTGTCGAAAAGATCTTCGACCCCTATTTTTCCACCAAACGGGAGGGCAGCGGCCTCGGATTGGCGATTACCCTGTCCATCATCAATAAACATGACGGACACGTCACGGTTGCCTCCATCCCCGGTGTCGGTTCGGTGTTCACGTTGTTTCTGCCGGCCGATACGACGCCGGCAGCCCGCTCGGAAAAGAGTCGGTATCTGGCCGGAGAGACACAACCGGCCCGTATCCTGCTGATGGACGATGACGAGATGATCCTCAACGTTACCACCTCGATGCTCGAGGCGCTCGGTCATCAAGTGGAATGCGCTCGGGACGGGGACGAGTGTCTGGCAAGATTTAGGCAGGCAATCGCCAATGGCAGCCCACCGGATCTGATCATCCTCGATCTGACCATTCCCGGCGGCAAAGGCGGAGAGGAAACCCTGCGGGAGCTCAGGGAGATCGACTCGTCGGTAAAGGTGGTCGTCTCGAGCGGCTATTCCAACGACCCGGTCATCGCCTCGTATGACCGATACGGTTTCTCGGCTGCTCTTTCAAAACCCTACGTTGTCGAGGAACTGTCTCGGGTCATCGGCAAGGCGTTGGGAACTGCGTCATGACCAGCCCCGGAGATGGGGCGGACTGCCACCGCTCATCCAGGCAGTCACCCGTCTATGCGATCATCATTCCCGCCTACAACGAGGCACAGGAACTGCCCGCCACCCTGGTCGCGGTGCGCCGGGCCATGGCCGGCCAGGATCTCCCCGGCGAGTGCATCGTGGTTGATAATCATTCAAGCGATGATACGTCTGCGGTGGCGAAAGCCGGTGGAGCAGACCGTGTCGTGTATGAGCCGGTCAACCAGATTGCCCGGGCCCGCAATGCCGGGGCTGCAGTAACTACGGCTAACTATCTGGTCTTTGTCGATGCAGATACCCGCATCGAGGCGGCGCTGTTGTCTCGGGCGCTTGAACTTCTTCAGTCCAAAGCCTGCGTCGGCGGCGGGGCGGAGGTCCGTTTCGAGGACACACCCGGTCTGGTCGGCCGTTTCGCTATCGGTCTCTGGAAACGGATCTCCCTGCTCACCCGCACGGCTGCCGGCAGTTTCTTCTTCTGCCGCCGCGACGCGTTCCAGGCCGTCGGCGGCTTTGACGAAAAGCTC
Organism: uncultured Desulfofustis sp.; assembly: GCA_964433645.1. GTDB lineage: Bacteria > Desulfobacterota > Desulfobulbia > Desulfobulbales > Desulfocapsaceae > Desulfofustis. Next base: position 7,117 of record CAYSSK010000048.1, on the reverse strand, counting down.
TATGCCGCCGAAGAAGTCCTTCTCTCACGTCACCTCAGGAAGTGTGGACGAAAACGAGGGCAGGCCTTCGTCATCATTACCGATCCGCCTGTCACCACTTCGGCCCGGAAACTGAGATGGTACTCGAACGCTCAGCTTATCGGCTGGATCGTCTTCATGATGCTCATGCCGTTTGCCGTCCGCTCGCGCCGGCTGTGCAGGTTCTGGTATCAGCGCCCCGGCTCGGGAAACAGGCAAGACCGACAATGATGTTGCCGCTGTCGTTTGCTTTATAAACGCGGTGTTTCCGTTTCTTTTAGAAGGCCAACATGTGCTATCGTTTTTTGATTGCACATGATAGCGTCAATTGCTATCATTATAAGGTGAACAAGAGGCAAAAAAAAACACTGGCCAGACTATTCGATGATCCGGTGGACGGTAACATCGAATGGAAGAAAATTGAATCTCTACTGGTTGCCGTAGGCTGCCGAGTTATCGAGGGTGGCAAAGGTGTTACCTTTGAGAAAGACGGTATTCGCGCTTATTTTCATCGGCCACACCCGGAAAAGGAAGCCTTGAGATACCGCGTTAAGGCGGCCAGACAATTTCTTGCCAAGATAGGAGTAGAACCATGAATTACAAAGGATACAAAGCGCATATAGAATTCGACCCGGAAGACAATATCTTTGTCGGCACCATTATCGGTTTAAAGGACTCTGTCGTTTTTCACGGCACATCGGTCGCCGAACTTGAAACGTCTTTCCACGAGTCCGTTGACGATTATCTCGCCGCCTGCAAAGTGCTCGGACAAGAGCCTAATAAGCCTTACTCTGGAAAAATTCTGCTCAGGGTTCCGGTCGAACTGCACGCCGCGGTCGCTGCCCTCGCTGAAGCGAGAGGAACAAGTATCAACAAGCTGGCCGCACAGGTACTGAAAGAGGCCTGCCTCTAATCCCGGTTCCCGGCTGTTGATGAAGATGTGCCCCTCACAGTCGACACCTTTGCCTGAGGCACCTGTTTTCACGGCAGTATCGCCGGTGAACAGATTAAAAATCAAGCGGGCTCTTTGCTTCCTTCTTCGTCATGCTTTTCACCGTATGCGTGTAAATCATGGTTGTCCTTACACGGCATCGCTATGTCCGAGTAACTCCTGGATGGTTCGAATATCGTAATTTGCCTGAAGAAGATTGCTCGCAAAGCTGTGCGCCGTGACCCTTTTAGTCAGGCAAGCCGTGTCCACCTTGTATTTCTGTCGTCTGTTCTCTTGATGGTGTTCTTTCCTGCGACGGATACGCTATCGCACTTTTCCGGTCTCTTTTAACGGCGGTCATCACTTCTGTTGGCAATCAAAAAATCCTGGTAAAGCTGAAGAGCCCTTTGAGCCGCTTTCCTAGCTGTACTATTTTCTTTTTCCCAGGTACCTTTACAAGAAAGGCATCCAGCCCCCGACTGGTTGCCGTCTCGTGCCGAGATTTCTTACAAAAATCCAGATAGTAACGGAGCCATTTCTGACCTGTACTTAAATAAATCTGTGATACACCTCTTTGAGTGAGAAACGCGGAATACCCGACTCTGTCGTCTATAGGTAAAACCAGCATGACCGCCTACGGAACCACAAGAACATATTGTGCACAATACGATTTATTGTAGTGTCACCCGGAAGTGAAACACTAACAGCTTGCTTTGATCAACAAAATCTATTTATTTAGATTTCCATAGTATTTACACTCTGGATGGAGTTGATTGAATGATGAGCGGCCCGTTGAGGACCGTCCTGGTCGGTCTTCCGGATAATTACTGGATGTCCCCGCTGCGCGGAAACATCGCCCAGGATCATAAGCGCGTCACCGCTACAAAATTCTGGGAATCTGACAAACTCAGGGACAACAAACGGATCCAGGCAGACGCATAATACGCGCTAATGATCCTGGGCGTTAATCCAGTAAGTTAACATCGAGGAGATGCAAGCCGTGGAATTACACCCCGCAGTCGAAAAAGCCTTTCTCGATATTCATAGCAAGTTAAGTAGCGAAGGGAAATTACTCTCTAAAGCTAAGCTTGCAGCCTGTTACAAAAATTTTAAAGAGAACTTCGGCCCTGAGGTTTTACAGTCTCTTGATGGAGAAGCTTTGTTGGATCACATGCACAGCCATGCAACCAAAGATAGTTTGGTTTATTGGTTGGAATTCAAAGATGACGAGGAATTGCCTGCGATCTTCGGCAGTATTGCTGGTGGTAGTGCTCTGAAATTTGGAATCTACAAAAGAAAAGAAACCGGTACATGGATGACTGGTCATCCCAGCAACCAGCAGGAGCTGACGGTAGATGAGGCTATAACTATTGCCCGGAAGCATCGAGATCAATTGACCAAGGGTGATGAGTTACTTAGCCGGATGCCCACAGATCCAAGCTATGACGAATATGTAAAACTTCAAGAAAGCCTCGATAAGGAAGCACCGGATGTCAGCAAGCTTGCCTGGGGGCATAAGTACTTTCACTTGCTGCACTCCGGCATTCTCGATGATTTTCACTCCCCTATCTACCAACGTTTTATGTTGATAAAGATGTTGCAAGCCCCCCCAAGCCAAGAGGGTCGCTACCTTGCGGCATATTCATTTCAGAGAATTGCCCAAGCCTTTGGACTGCACATCAACCATTTGACCTATTCTTTGAATGAATTATTTGGCAGCCCGTATTCATACTGGCGTGTCGGTACTACTGATGGAGACGACAAAACCAACTATTGGCCTGAAATGAAACAGGGGAATTTTATATCAGTCGGGTGGAGCGAGCTAGGTGATCTTTCATGGATTTCCTGCAAGGCCGAAGACAAAGAAAAGCTCAGGGGATTGATGACGGAGAAATATCCCAAACCAGCCCACATCGCATCAAGGCAAACCAACCAGCTTTTCAAGTTTTTATGTGAGGTCAAGGAAGGCGAACTCGTCGTGGCTGCCAACGGGATGAACATCCTCGGCATTGCCAAGGTGACAGGGGACTACTTCTACGATGCTCAAGCGAGGTTCCCACATAAACGTCCAGTGAAATGGCTTTCTCTGGAATCTTGGCAAGAACCGGTAAAGGAAGGTTTACAAACAACTGTTCATAAGCTAGGCAAATATCCAGAGAACCTCTTGGAGATCGAACGTCGTATTCTGGACGCACCGTTCTTCCACGATGCCCCAGTGGCAACTGACAGCATTAAACTAAATGGTATTTCAGGGCAGATTCAGTCTGTCTTGGAAAGAAAGAAACAGGTCATTCTGTACGGCCCGCCTGGTACGGGGAAAACCTACTGGGCAGAAGTCGCCACAAAAGACCTCGCCGCACTTTCCTGGTACGACAAATCGTTTGGCGACCTCAACGACGAGCAGAAGTCACACATCCAGCCGGGAACCGGAGGGGACAAACCGGTTCGTATGTGCTGTTTTCACCCCGCTTATGGATATGAAGACTTCCTCGAAGGCTATAGACCTGAGCTGCACGATAACAAAATGGCCTTTGTCACCAAGAAAGGCATCTTCACACAGCTTTGCGAGGATGCTCAGAAGCGGCCGGACAAGAACTTCTACCTTCTGATCGACGAGATTAACCGTGGTGATATCCCGAGAATCTTTGGTGAACTTTTGACCATCCTCGAAAAGGATAAGCGCGGCAAGTCCATAACGCTTCCCCTGACCGCACAACCCTTCATTGTCCCTGAAAATGTTTACGTCGTTGGAACGATGAACACCGCAGACCGGTCGATTGCACTTCTCGATGCGGCCTTGAGACGGCGCTTTGGTTTCATTGAATTGATGCCTGACTCGTCAGTTTTAGGGGAAACCATGATCGAAGGATTGCCTATTGGAGCATGGCTTGATTCACTTAATCGGCGAATTTGTGAGCATGTTGGTCGCGACGCCCGGAATTTGCAGATCGGACACTCATATCTCATGGATGGGGGCAAGCCACTTCGGTCTTTCTCAGGCTTGGCTCGTGCGCTCCAGGAAGATATCATTCCGCTACTTGAGGAGTATTGCTACGAAGACTACACCGCTCTGCGCGACATCCTGAGTAGAGGGCTTATCGATGTCGAAGCACAGCAAATACGTAAAGATATGTTCAGCCCTGCAAAGAAAGATGATCTAGTTCGGGTTCTTCTTGAAATGGATCCTGACATCGTTTTTTCTGAAAAGGCTGTCAAGGCTGAGCAGGAAGCATTAGAAACTCAAGGCGACGGCAATGATGATGAAGAAGATGATCAGGTGTAAAAAGGACAATGGAGAGAACCTGCGCAATCCGCCTCAACGAATGGGAAAGTTGTCCGCCTCTACAATGGCCCGACAAGCGACCAGTCTATTTTGAGGAGGGTGAACCTGCTCAGATAATGGCTGAGGAGCTTACCCGGTCCAAAATTCTTTCTGTGATTGAAACTCGCCGGGGAATCTCTCTTGAAGCGTCTTCATATGTTGGGCGGATTTCCCTAGGTCCGTTACAGGTCACCATTCAACCCAAACTCAGTGGTCTCAAGCTTCTGAGACTTATGAAATACGCTTATGGTCTGAGGGACCTCCAGCTCTATTCGAATGTTGATTACGCTCTTAAAGAGGATGCCTTTCAGGAGATACTTATCAGTCAACTGGCGAGGGAAGCCGAGAATCTCATCAACCGTGGTCTATATAGACAATACAAACACCATAACGAATACTTGTCATCCCCTCGCGGTCGGATCGACATCAATCAGATAGCGGTCAATGGAGGTATAATTACCAGCACTATTCCTTGCACCCATCATTCTCGTGATATCGACTGCTTGCCTAATCAAGTTCTTGGGGCAGGACTTCGTCTTGCTGCAAACATCTGTGACAATGTCATCCTAAAAATCAAGCTTCGAAGACTCAAGAAACTCCTACTAACAGAAGTATCCTCAATACAACTTAACTACCACATCCTCCAGCGACTTGATCGTGAGTCCAATCGACTTGTTGAGGCTTATAAGCCGGCTTTCAGAATTATCAGGATACTGATGGAGGGGTTTGGGTTGTCTCTCGACAACCGAGAGCAGGTCAAGTTTGAAGGTTTCCTGTTCGATATGAACCGCTTCTTCCAGGTACTCCTTTCACGGTTCATAAATGAGTATTTGTCGGGATATAACGTCCAAGATGAATTTAGGCTGCATGGCATGATGAAGTATCAGCCCGGAAAAAACCCCCAAGGTCGTCGCTCTCCATGTCCCAGACCAGATTTTGCAATTTTCAGGAGTACCACCTTGGTGCGGCTTCTAGATGCCAAATATCGCGACCTTTGGGAAAAACCGCCCACACGAGACATGTTATATCAGTTATCGATATATGCACTTAGTCAAGAACCTGGCCCCAAAAGTCAAGCAGCGATTCTCTATCCTACGTTAAACAGGGCCGCAAAAGAAGCGATAATAATGGTCAATGACCCAGTTACTGCGCGCCCACGTGGAATGGTCATATTGAGACCGGTGAACCTGGCTATTTTGGAGGAGCTGATTCGAAAACGTGGAACATTGGGAGTTGAGAGAATAGCAGCGGGATATGCTTACAAGCTCGTGTTCGGTGAGGCTACGAATAGAGAAACAGGGGACAGACTGAGATTGCAGCTATTCCCAACAAGATAATACACCGGGTAAACCGGTGATCATCACGTTCATGGCGGCTGCGCCGCCATGAATTGCGGGTGCTGACTTCGTCACCCGCGATTGGACGAATTATAAAACGCTCTTTGTTGGACATCAAAAATAATATATGAAATTTACTCACTCTTGTCCAAAATAGGGATTAAAGAGAATGCCCTCCAAGTAAATTGTGGTGTAAGATTTTAGCGCTAACAAAAACCACATCACAATTACGAGAGAGGGCAGACACATGATAAAGGTCGCAAGCTTGTTTAGTCAACTTCTTCATCACTTTCCCCGAACTGAATTTGCTCAACTGGTTGCCAAGCACCAGGCAGAGAGACGGGCCAAGGGCTTTACCTGCTGGACACAGATGGTGGCGATGCTCTTCTGTCATTTGGCCCACGCGGATTCGCTGAGAGAAATCTGCGGAGGGCTTGCCTGTTGCCAGGGCAAGTTGCGTCATCTCGGTATTGGCAAAGCGCCGAATAAGTCAACGCTTTCATACGCCAATCAGCACCGGCCGGCCGAGTTGTTCGAAGAGCTCTTCTGGACCATGACGCACCGCTTCCGTGCTCTCGGTAGCCTTGGCAACAGAAAACGAAAATTTCGTTTCAAGAACAAACTGCTCAGCCTGGACTCAACGACCATTTCTCTGTGCCTTAATCTATTCCCCTGGGCCAAGTTCCGCAGAGCCAAAGGAGGAGTCAAGGTACATGTCCTCCTCGATCATGATGACTATATGCCGTCTTTTGCCTTGATAACCGAAGCAAAACGGCACGACCGAACAGTTGCCCGCAGGTTTACTCTCCAACCTGGATCGATCGTTGCTTTTGATCGGGCCTATAACGATTACACATTATTTTCTCAGTGGACAGATAACGGCATCTATTTTGTCACCAGGCTGAAAGATAATGCTGTTTACCGTATCGTCGAAAACCGCTCTGTTCCGAAAAACCGTAATATTCTGGCCGACCAAATCATTCAGCTCACCGGTCACAAGGCTGAAGATAAATGTCCTCACCTGCTCCGGCGGGTTGTTGTGTGGGACGAAGCACACAATCGCATCATCTCGCTCTTGACCAACCATCTCACCTTTGGAGCCACCACGATCTCCGATATTTATAAGGACAGATGGGAGATCGAGATCTTTTTCAAAACACTCAAGCAGCATCTGAAGATCAAGACCTTCATCGGTACCAGCGAGAATGCCTTGCGTATTCAGATTTGGACAGCCCTGATTGCCTTGCTGCTCCTGAAATACTTGCATCATCTGTCAAAATTTGGCTGGTCGATGTCAAATCTGGCAACGATGCTTCGCCTGAACCTCTTTACTTATCGAGATTTGCTGAAATGGCTGCATGATCCGTTCGGGCAACCGCCAACTCCACCCCTGGTTCAACTAAGATTGCCAGGATTTGGACAGCCGGCTGCGGTATAAACCAAGAAAAGGGAACCTGGTTCTGGAAAAATGACTATTCAAGCGCTAAATCCCCTTAATATCGACTTTCA
>CAYSSK010000047.1:26816-28344 GCA_964433645.1 uncultured Desulfofustis sp. | reverse complement strand
GCAGCCGGCGGCCAGGCCATGGATGGCCTGTCTGCCGGCCTCGGAGTCCAGCCGATCAGGCCGCAGCGCAGCAGCCGGAGGCAGGACCGGCCAGCCCTTCCGACCGAGATGACGATTTTCATTGTTCGTTGTGACCTCTGGTCATGGGGGTTATATGAAACTATCGAGTATTTCCCGTACTTTTCTTGCCAGCGCGTCAAGATTATACGGTTTCTGGATAAAGCCGTTGCAACCGCGATCAAGGATCGCCCGGGCACGTTTATCGGCGCTGTAGCCGCTGGCCAGCAGCACTTTGACCCGGGGCGCGCACTGGCGCAACCGATCAAAAATAGCGCTGCCGTCCATATCGGGCAATATCATGTCCAGGATCACCAGGTCGACGGCACCATCCTGCTCGGTAAACTGCTGCAGTGCCTGCTCTCCGTTGATCGCCGTCAGGACACGATAACCCAGCTCGGTCAGCAGATCCCGGCTGACCGCCAGAATCATTTCTTCATCGTCGACCACCAGAATGGTCTCTTGCCGGCTCTCCCCGACCTTCGCCGAGGACTCCGGCGACTCCACACCCTCAACCGACACGCGGCAGATCGGCAGGAACATGATAAAGCTGCTGCCGGCTCCGGGACCGCTGACCACCCGGATAACGCCTCCGTGATTTTTCACGATCCCGTAAGCCGAGGCGAGTCCCAGCCCGGTCCCCTGACCGACCGGCTTGGTGGTGAAAAACGGGTCGAAGGCCCGCTGCATGGTTTCCTGGTCCATGCCGTGTCCGCTGTCGGTAATGGTGATCCGGCCATATTCGCCGGAAGCCATCTCTTCAGAGAGAACCCCGCCGGAGTCGACGGTCACCGTTTCGGAGATAACCTCGAGTCTGCCCCCGCCGGGCATCGCATGGGCGGCATTGATATAGATATTGAGCAATACCTGATGAATCTGGCCGCGATCGATCTCCACCGTCAACGGCCCCTCGGCCAACTCCGTAACAACAGTGATCTGCCGATGCGTCCTGCCGAACATATCGAGGCTCTCCCGAAGCAGGGCGTTCAGGTCGACGGGCCGTACTTCATACTTGCCCCCTTTGGCAAAGCCGAGCAGCTGCCGGGTCAAATCGGCGCCGCGCTGCACCATCTCCTCGATGATCCGGACCCTTTCCTGCACCGACGGTTCGAGCGTGTGTTTATGCCGGATCAGGGCGACATTGCCGATGATGGTGGTCAACAGATTGTTAAAATCATGGGCGATGCCGCCGGCCAGCGTGCCGATGGCCTCCATCTTCTGCGCCTGCCGCACGTGCTCTTCAAGCCGGAGCCGCTCCTCCTCGGCGCGCTGCTGGGCGGTCATATCGTGCAGCAGAGAAAGCATCACCTGGCGACCGCCAAGGGTAATGACCTCCGCCGACCAGAGGACAAAGCGGGTCTCGCCCGTCTTGGTGCGAAATACCGTTTTGACATCGCGAAAGGACCCCTGCCGTTTCAACGCTGCAATCGCTTGATCTCGATGATTCGGGTCTTTCCAGATACCTATCTCC
>CAYSSK010000047.1:24106-26716 GCA_964433645.1 uncultured Desulfofustis sp. | reverse complement strand
CCTCGCTCTGCCGCAATGCCTCCTCGGCCTCCTTGCGGGCCGAGATGTCCTGGACCACCCCGAGACAGTACCGCGGCTGCTCGCCGGCGGCCCACATCGGCGACACGGTGATATGCACCCAGACCAGGTGGCCGTCTTTGTGCAGATAACGTTTTTCCTGGGAGAATTCGCCGATATCACCGGCGATCAATTGGCTGATAAAGGCGCGCTCCCTGAGCAAATCATCGGGCTGGGTCAACTCGCCTATGCTCAGCCGGCCGATCTCTTCGGGCAGATAGCCGACAATCTGGCAAAACCGCCGGTTGGCCTGGGCGATGGCGCCACTGGTGATATCCGCCTGGACCACCCCCACCCCGGCCTGCTCGAAGACCGCCCGAAACTGCTGTTCACTGCGCCGCAGCGCCGTTTCGGCGGCAACCCGCTCGGTAATATCACGGGCGGCGGCGTAGACGGTCGATCCCGAGGACGCCGAGCGCCACTCGATCCAGCGATAGTCGCCGCTGCTGGTGCGATACCGGTTGACAAAGTTATGGACCTGCCCGCCGTCGTGCAGCCGTGCCATCGCCGCCCTGGTCGAGGCCAGGTCGTCGGGGTGAACATAGTCGAGAAACGGCGTGCCGATCAACTCGTCCACCGAATAGCCAAGCACCCGTTCCCACTCCGGGTTGAGTCGGAGGAACAGACCGTCGGTGTCGGCGATACAGAGCAGATCGAGGCTCTGGTTAAAATAATCCTCTGAAAAGGCATCGGCACGAGCGCCGCCACTGCCACCTGAGGAAACTGTATCGACAGAGTCGGGACGGTCCAGGGTTGTTTTCTTTTCGGATACCATCGCCCGCTTTCTCATGAACGTTCATCTCCGGCAAAGATGGTGATCTGCCCAAAAAAGCATAGCCCAAGAACACGGCTTGCGCAATGCTCAAGCCCGCAGGGACCGACAGGAAACGCACGGTCCGACGACCCGCCGGAAGATCGCTCAACCACCGGCGCTGCTCACAGCTTTCGCTTGCACGGGGGTAAGTGATAAACGGAAAAGACCGGCAGCACTGTTGTTCTTGACAGTACCGCCGGCCTTCAAGACAGTCCGTCGATCAAACATCCGGATTCGACAGAATGAAGAGACGTGCTGCTTCGCACCAGGTATCAGACCACGCCCTGGTCGATCATCGCATTGACCACTTTGACAAAACCGGCGATATTGGCCCCGGCCACATAATTACCGGCCATGCCGTACTGCTCGGCGGTGTCGGCGCACATCCGGTGAATCCTTTTCATGATCTCCTGCAGCCGCGCATCGACTTCGGTCCGTGACCAGTTCAGACGCATGCTGTTTTGCGCCATTTCCAGACCGGACACCGACACGCCGCCGGCATTGGCGGCCTTGCCGGGACCGTAGAGAATCTTTTTCTCCATGAACAGATCGACCCCTTCCGGCGTCGTCGGCATATTGGCACCCTCGGAAACCACGGAGACGCCGTTGGCCAGCAGATTGCGGGCGTCCTGCTCGTTGATCTCGTTCTGCGTGGCACTGGGGAAGGCACAGTCGGCCGGATAGTTCCAGAGCGGATTGTACGATAGGGCCGGGTCGATCGGGGTGTAAACGGCATCCGGATAGGTCTCGATGTATTCCCTGACCCGCCCGCGGTTGATATTTTTGATCTGTATCAGCCGCTGCAGTTTTTCCGTATCGATCCCCTGCTCGTCGTAGATACAGCCGGATGAATCGGAAAAGCTCACCGGCCGGGCACCGAATTCCATCAGTTTCTGAATCGTGAATTGAGCGACATTGCCGGATCCGGACACCAGACACCGCTTGCCCTCCAGGCTCTCGTCCCGTGTTTTCAGCATCTCCGCGGCAAAATAGACACTGCCGTAACCGGTCGCTTCAGGGCGAATCAGGCTGCCGCCCCAGTTCAGGCTCTTGCCGGTCAGCACGCCGGTAAATTCATTGGCAAGCTTTTTGTACATGCCGAACAGGTAGCCGATCTCCCGCGCGCCGACGCCGATATCTCCGGCCGGCACGTCGGTGTTGGGGCCGATATGGCGGAACAGCTCGGTCATGAAGCTCTGGCAGAAACGCATTACTTCGCCATCCGATTTGCCTTTCGGATCAAAATCGGAACCACCCTTGCCACCGCCCATCGGCAGAGAGGTCAGGGCATTTTTAAAGACCTGCTCAAAGGCGAGAAATTTCAAAATCGACAGGTTGACCGACGGATGAAACCGCAAGCCTCCTTTGTATGGGCCGATGGCGCTGTTCATCTCGATGCGGTAACCACGGTTCACCCGAACCTGGCCCTGGTCGTCGACCCAGGGAACTCGAAACATGATGATTCGTTCCGGCTCGACAAGCCGCTCCAGAATACCCTGGCGACGGTATTCCGGATTGCGGTCCAATACCGGACGAATCGAGGCGATCACCTCGGCGGCGGCCTGGTGAAATTCGACTTCGTGCGGATCTCGTTGCCTGACAAATGGTGTCTCGTCCACGTCTCTGCTCCTTGAATGATGTTGATACGTGTTCCGCCCGGCTGAATCCAGTCATGTGGGCGATCCATCCGGGCGATGGCATGCGGAAAATCGACAGCCCGCTGTCGACCGGCTACCATG
>CAYSSK010000047.1:0-24006 GCA_964433645.1 uncultured Desulfofustis sp. | reverse complement strand
GGCAATGGCTCGGTTTGTGCGAGACAGGTGATCCGGCGTTACTCAGTCTTGTGCTTCAGATCCTCTATCCGGCCATTGATCGTGTGCAGCTGCTGTTCGAGCCGCTGCGCTTCCGCGCTCAGATACTCGAGTTCGTTTTCCGGTGTTGCCGGCCGCGGGCCGGGAGCGGCGGCAAATGCGCTTCGCCCGAAACCACGGCCAAATCCGCGCCCGCGACCTAATCCACGGCCATAATACATGCCGCCCCGGTCTCCACCGGCGCACCTGCCGAATCCTCCGCCGGTCATCGGTCCGCCACCCTGTGGTCCTGTTCTGTCAAATCCTGGCATAATACACCTCCATTTTTAACCATGATTCTTTTTTCGGCAGCCGGCGTCAGCCGGTCTGCCCTCGTCGCCCACCGCGACCGCCACCACCGCGGCCTTTGCCGCCGCCGGTGCCGTCTCGCCGCCCCTGACCGCCGCCACGGCCGAGACCTCGGCCGGGACGCTGCGTTCCGGGATCGTCCGGGCGATTATTCGTCTGTCTATCCACCTGATCTCTTTTCTCCGGGCTCATCGGCCCGGTACCATCTTTTTGCGGCATCATGTCTCCTCCTGTTATGGTGTCCGCCGTCCCCTGCCGGTCGATCCCGCCTGGAATCGCATCAGCAGGGGCTGACGAAACGGTGATTCGTAAAAACCGGGGCTCCTTCGTGTGAAGCTATTTCCAGCCCCGGTGCCGGCGACGCTGCCTGCCGTAGCCGGGAGTTCCCAGGCAATAGACACCGCCATCGATGCGCAACCTCTGCCTGGTGACCAGTGCCGTGGCAACAGCCTGCCGTGCCTGGGCAAGAACCCTGCCATAGGTCTGACGGGACACCCCCATGTGCTGTGCGGCTGTCTCCTGGTCGAGTTTTTCACAATCGGAAAGCCTGATCGCCTCCAGCCCTTCCCTGGACAAATCGATCACCCCGGTCGGTTCGACATCCTCCGGGACATAACTGCTCACCTCGGTACTGTCGGAAATAAATCTGAGTTTCTTGGGTCGCGGCATCGTTCCTCCGTAATGATCATTTGCTCATAACATAACAATCCCGAGCGGTGGCCGCAAGGACTATTATGAGCCTACGATCAGAATAAAGGCCGGTCGAATCGGTGCCGGTTGCCGGGCGGCCTCGATGCCATTTCCGCCAAGACTCACTGACGGCTTCCGCTCAGATCACGCTCTTACGTCTGGCCGGCTGCGTCCATCTGTCGCCGAATAGCCGATATGAGTCGGATAGCCCATTGTTTTTCTGACGATTATGCTCTAGACTAGAAGAAACGCCGGTCCCGTCAGCACCGGTGGACCCGCAACCAACCACCCGGACGGTGTAATGATCACCAAAAAAGAGATCCTCGACAACGAATTGATCAAGGAGATCATCACTATTCGCTTCGATACGCTGTGGCGCATGCTGGAGCGCGACCGCATGGGATTTCTGCCCGGTGTCGACGACGAGGGCGCCACCGGCCGCTTCGACAACAAGGGCGCCATCTTCATTCCCGGCGGCTTGATCTACCAGGACGTCGATGAGCGATTTATCCGCTACGAGACGCATGGCTGCATCACCGGCACGGAGTTTCGTCGCAAGATCAGAGACGCGATGCGCAACGACAACGCGACCCTGCTCTACCCGGACGGGATCGCCACCAGCGTCAATCTGGACAGCGGCTTCTTCTCCAAAGCCGCCCGGCGAATCTATACCTACAAAAGGGCCGCGCATCGCCGTTCAAAGAAAGTGGGCAAAGGCTCGGTCATCGAAATCAGCTCCGACGATATCATCAAGAGTCACTGCCCCACTTACATGAAACCTCCGTACGGCGCTCGCACCCGAATCAGCTCCTGCGTTTCGGTCGGCCTGATCGAACCGTCGATGTTTTTTGCCTATTACAAAACCGAACTCAATTTCTCTACCAAACAGACCGAACGCTTTATCACCGATTTCGATCAGACCCGCGACAAAGTAATGGGCGCCGACGGCAGCGTCCTCTACCCACCCTTTGTGGTCGTCTGCCACGACACCCGTTACAAAGACAATAACTACACCGGCCTGACCCGAATTCTCGGCATCGGCCGGTTCGGCGAATTCGCCACCTTTACTTTCGAATCAGTAACGAAGCAGCTGCTCGGCGAGTTGAAACGGCGCCACATCACCGTCACTCCCGACGATATCTTCGCCGAGGTCCGGGGCGTACCGATCATCGGCATCATTCGGACCTACAAACAAACCAACCCGGGCAAACGGCTGGTCAAATATCAGTTGTGTATCGTCTCGCCGAAAGACGACATCGGCATCGACGTCCAGCGCGTCGGAACACTGGCGCGCAAACATTACCAGGGTAAAAGAGCCGGCAAAAAAGCCAAAAGCAATGAACCGTCGGTATCTGTCTGACAAGACCTGACAGTCAGGGACGGACAGGTGAATAGCTGTCCCGTTGTTGGTTGAGATTTATAGTCCGACCGTTGACGAAGAGGGCGAAAATGGCATGCGATTAACGAACCGGGCTACATTTCTCATCGCGATCGCCGCGACGCTGCTCGTGCTGACCGCCGTTTTGCTGATCAATCCCCGGCCTGACCCGATGACCCTCGGATTTGTTGGCGGGCTGACGGGTAAAGCGGGTGATCTCGGAGTCGATTGTCGTCGGGGTGCTGAACTGGCCGTTGCCCGAATCAACAGTCAGGGCGGCATCAACGGTCGTCCTGTCGAACTGCTGGTCAAGGATGACGGCCACAACGAAGCGCTGGCCAGAGCGGCTGTAGCCGAATTGCTTGCCGCCGATGTGGCAGTGATCATCGGACATACCACCAGCGCCATGACCATGGCTACGCTGCCGATGATCAACAAGAGCTCGACACTGCTGGTCAGCCCGACGACCTCGACACCGCTGCTCAACGATCTCGACGATAATCTCATTCGCTCATGCACCGGTTCAACCGCCGCCGCCACCACCATGGCCCGCTATCTCAGGGAGAAAATCGGGGCTCATCGGGCCGGAGTCGTCTACGACCTGGGCAATCAGGCATATACCGAACAATGGTATCGCTCTTTTCGCGCGGCCTTTCTCGAGGCCGGCGGCGGCATCGTCAGCCCCTTCCCGTTCACCTCCGGTCCCGGCTCGCAATTGTTGCCGCTGGTGCAGCAGATGCGCAGACACGATTTCGATGTCCTCGTCGTGGTCGCCAACTCGTTGGATGCGGCCATGTTCTGCCAGCAGGTTCGCAAAATCGACTGGCAGGTTCAACTCGCCCTGTCCGACTGGTCGGCCACCGAGCAGTTACTCAACCTGGGCGGCCGGTCGGTGGAGGGCGCAATTATCTCCCAATTTTTCAATCGTGAAAGCAGCGCCCCCTCCTATCGCGACTTCAGGCTCCGCTTCGAGCAGGTCTACCGGAGCGAACCCGGTTTCGGCTCCCTGCATGCCTACAATGCCGTCATGTTGATCAGAAAATCGATGGCCGCTCGCAGATCGAACGAATCACTCAAAGACGCCATCCTGCGCCTCTCCCATTTCAGCGGCCTGCAGGATGATATTGTCATCAACCGCTTCGGCGATGCCTATCTGCCCACGTACATAGGCGTCGTCACCGACGGCGCCTATGTCATTCTCGAGGATTTCCGGTGAGAGGCAGTAAAACGCTCAGACAGAGTCTGCTTCTCTCGCATATCCTCTCAGCTCTGTTGCCGCTGGCACTCATCGCATTGTTTACGCTGCTATTCGTCGTCAAGACCGTCAGGGACGATTTTTCGGCGCGCATCGACACGTTGTCACAGGGAACCAGGGGCCAGATCCAGCTCTTCATGGGGCAACCGCTCTCCGTGTTGCGCACCATCGCCGGGATGCTGCCCGACAGCCGGAAACACGAGGCGGTACAGGCCATGCTCAACAGCCACCTGCGCGACTCGATCTATTTCGATTCCATCTATCTCCTCAACGACCGAGGGATCATCGTCAACGCCGGCCTGCCGGCCGATCGTGAATCCCAACGGATCGACCTGCTGGGCATCAACCTGAGCCATAAACGGGAATTCGATACCGTGCGGGCCAGCGGTGAGCCGCAATGGTCGGACACGTTTTTGTCACTGTCCAGCGGCAAGACCAGCCTCACCCTCTATGTCCCGGCCGGTGAATCGGTGCTGGCCGCCGACATCAAGCTCAGCCTGCTGGCCCAACTCATCACCCGGCTCAGCAGGGATAACGTGGTGACCGCGGTCATCGACCGGAACGGGGCGATCGTCATCCATCCCGATCCTTCCCTGATCGGCGACAGCATCATGATGAACGACATCGCCCTGGTTTCTTCCGCCCTGGCCGGCGACGAGCGTACCGGCGAATTTATCTTCCAGGGGCGTCATTATCTCGGCGCCACCAGCATCATTGAACCGACCAAATGGGTCTGCCTGTTCGCCGAGCCACTCGACCACCTGGGCCGGCGGCTGCTCATCGTGCTGCTTATCTTTGCCGGCGGTCTCTGCGGCGCTGCCGCCCTGTCGCTCGTCTTCTCGTTGTACAAGGCCCGCGGTCTGGCAGCCCCGATATCCGAGATCACCGATCGCACCGCGATCATCGCCCGCGGCGATTACCGCGATGTTATGCCGCCCGGCTCCTTTGTCGAACTCGATCAATTGGCCGAAAATATCAGCACCATGGCCGACGCCATCAGGACACGGGAATCGCAGCTGCGGAAAAGCGAACTCCATTACCGGGAATTGATCGAACAGACGAGCAACCTGGTCCTTCGCCTGGAACGAGACCTGTCGATCTCCTATGCCAATCATACCATGGCCAGGTTGACCGGCATCGATGTCGACCGGATCCTCGACCGGCCGTTGCCGGATTTTATCTATCCCGAAGACCGGCATCTGTTCCGGGAGGCCGCCGGTCGCTGGCCCCGGGAGGGGACAACGGGCGACTCGCTGGAAATCCGTCTCGCTCATCAGGACGGAACCATCCGACATCTGCTGATCACCGCCAACATTCACTACGACGAGCACCTCCGTCTCACCGATATCAGCATCATCGGTCACGACATCACCGTCCGCCTCGAGATGGAGCACCAGCGCCGGGAGCTGGAGCGGCAGCGCCAGCAATCCCAGAAAATGGAAATGCTCGGCCTGATGGCCGGCGGGGTGGCACACGATTTGAACAATATCCTGGCCGGCATCATCAATTATCCGGAACTGCTGCTGCTGAAACTTGAGTACGGCAGCCCTTTGCGGCCGACCATCGAGGCCATCCAGCGATCCGGTGAGCGGGCTGCGGCCGTGGTCGCCGATCTGCTCACGGTGGCCCGGGACTCGGCCGCCGTTCATGAGATCGTCGAAATCAACGGCCTGATCAGCGCCTTTACCGCATCGCCCGAACTGGACATAATCCGTCAGCACCATCCGGATGTCGACTTCAGCTCTATCCCGTGCCCGGAGCCGATGTATTGTCGCTGTTCGCCGATACATATGACAAAGACGGTGATGAACCTGGTGATCAATGCCTTTGAAGCGATCGAGCGAACCGGTCGGGTCGAGGTCCGCTGCGATCGACTCGACGAGGTCGGTGCCGCCCAGCCGGCAGCCGACCTGTCGCCGGGGGCCTACCTCAGGCTGATGGTCAGCGACACCGGGAAAGGAATCGCCGCGGAGCATCTGGAAAAAATTTTCGAGCCGTTTTTCTCCAAAAAACGATTGGGACGCAGCGGCACTGGTTTGGGGCTCACCGTTGCCTGGAGCACGGTCAGGGAACACGGCGGCACGATCGTGGCAACCAGCTCCGGGAACGGTTCCGTTTTCACCGTCTATCTGCCTCTGAGCGAGCCGCCCCCGCCCGTCACCGCCGCGGAAGAGACCCCCGGCCAGCTGATGGGCCACGGCGAGAAAATCCTGGTTATTGACGACGAAGAACACCTGCGGAAGATCGCCGTCCAGATGCTCACCACCCTGAACTACGAGGCAACGGCGGTGGATAGTGGAGAAGCGGCGCTGGACTATCTGGAAAACGGCTCGACAGACCTGCTGCTGCTCGACATGCAGATGGCCCCCGGCATCGGCGGCCGGGAAACCTACGCCAGAATTTGCACCCGCATCCCGGGCCAGAAGGCGGTGGTTGTCAGCGGCTATTCCGCCAGTGAGGATGTCGAAGCAACGTTGCGCTGCGGGGCCGGCACCTTCCTGAAAAAGCCCTTTTCGTTGAACGAACTCGGGCGAGCCGTTCAGCGTGTCCTGACCGGCTGACCGACTACGCCATGGCGGTCAGCCGGCCAGCTCAATGGTTCTGCGCAGCCGGCACCGCCATTTCCCAGAGCAGGCAGGCTCGGACATCGAAGATATCGGCTCGGCGCGGTTTCAGGAAGATGAATTCGCAGTGCCTCGATCCGCTCACTGCCCTGATCCCAGGAAGCCAGCCCGTCACGCCAGGTGCGGGCGGTCTGCTCGGCCAATTCGTCGATCGTCAGGTCTTTTCGTGAGGCCTCGGCCGGATCGTCAGACCGCCTTCCCCCGACCTCTCATCTTCCACTCCGCGCGGCCCCTCGGAGTGGCCGCGCGGACCTGATCGACCCCGGTGACAACACTCTACCACCCCGGAGAGTCGCCCTGCCAGCAAACGTTTCTTTTGCCCGGCAGCACGACAGTGGTTATAGTGGGGACGTTATTGAGAGCCGCATCAAACAACCGACTCAGCGACCAACGGCACCGGCAACGCCGCCGAAACCGCTACCGAGCTGCAGCAAACGACGCCCTATGACCATTGCCCCCCTATCACCACCAAACGGCGCCTCACCCCCCGGATCTTCCGGCCTGACCAGGCGCCGCCTCCTGCAGTTCGGCGTTGCCGCCGGTGTGGTCGGCTCCGTGCTCTACCTCTCCTTGGGCAGGTCTCCCGCCCCGAAGACGGTTCGTTACAGCCGGCCGCTCATGAGCACCACCGTCAACCTGACCGTCTGCGGCACCGACGAACGCTTCTGCCGAACGGCAATCAACGCCTGCATCAATCGCATGGAAACGCTGTCATCACTGCTGAGCACCTATGTGCCGGACAGCCCGTTGTCGGAATTGAATCACCGCGGCATCATCCATAACGCCCCGCCGGAGTTGCTGGACGTCCTCCGCATGTCCCGGGAACTCAGTGAGTTGACCGGCGGCGCCTTCGATCCCACGGTGATGCCGCTGCTCGGTCTGTATCGTTCGCTGAAGCAAACCGGGACGCTGCCGGAGAAGTCGGTCATCGAAGAGACGTTGCAACTGGTCGATTATCGGTATATCCTCATTGAGAAACCGGCTACAATCCGCCTCGCCCGTCATGGTACCGGCGTCACGCTGGACGGTATCGCCAAAGGCTATATCGTCGACCAGGGCATTGCCGCTCTGCGCGCCAGCGGTGTCACCGATGCCTATGTCGAGGCCGGCGGCGACCTCATGGTTATCGGCCGGCGCCAGGACGGCCAGGCCTGGCACATCGGCATCAGGAACCCGCGCAGCGACAACCTCCAACATATGGACACCATCGACCTGAGCGATCGGGCTATCGCCACCTCCGGTGACTATCTGCAGTATTTCACCGACGACCGCGCGGCGCACCACATCATCGATCCGCACAGCGGTTTTTCGCCGCTGCAGATCGCCAGCAGTTCGATTCTGGCGCCGACGGTCGCCCGAGCCGATGGTCTGGCAACCGCGACCATGGTGCTGGGCGCCGAGCGCTCGCTGGCGCTCCTGGAAACACTGCCGGATTGTGAAGGCTATTTCTTCGACAAGCAGCTCAACAAATACTCGACCAAGGGATTCTTCAGCTGACATGAGACAGATACGCATCACCAAGGGGCTCGACATCCCGATCAGCGGCAGACCCGCCGGAGAACTCGTCCAGAGCCACCCGGTCCGGCAGGTGGCGCTGCTCGGCGACGACTACCCCGGCATGAAGCCGACCATGCTGGTCGAAATCGGCGACCACGTGCGCTGCGGACAACCACTCTTCACGGACAAGAAAAACCCCGGGGTGCAGTTCACCGCGCCGGGTAGCGGCGAAGTGGCGGCGATCCACCGCGGCGCCAAGCGGCACTTTGAATCGCTGGTCATCAAGCTGTCCGACGAAGAGGGGCTCTCGTTCTGCCCACCGGGCAACACACCTGCCGATTTCACCGCGGACAAGTTGCGGAGGCTGCTGATCGATTCCGGCCTCTGGTGCGCACTGCGCACCCGCCCCTACGGCAAGATCCCGGCCATCGACAGCGAGCCCGCCTCGCTGTTCGTCACCGCCATCGATACCGCACCGCTGGCACCGGATATGCAAATCGTCATGTCGGGCCGGCAGGATGACTTTCTGGCCGGCCTGACCGGCCTGCAACGATTGCTTGAACGGCCGATTTTTCTCTGCCTGCCGGCCGACCGGCAGACCCTCGCGATCGATGTGCCGGGTGTCGAGACGGTCGGTTTCGCCGGCCCGCACCCGGCCGGCCTGCCGTCGACCCATATCCATTTTCTCGACCCGGTCGATGAACACCGGACGGTCTGGCAGATCGGCGCCCAGGATGTCATCGCGATCGGCGGCCTGATGCGCACCGGAGAGCTCGCCGTCGAGCGGATCGTGGCACTGGCCGGACCGTCGGCCAACAAGCCGCGTCATCTGGTCACCCGGCTCGGCGCCGCCATCGGCGAGCTCTGCCACAACGAGATCACCGACGGCAAGGTCCGCCTGCTGTCCGGCTCGGTACTCGACGGCCGCCGGGCCGATGAGCGGGTCGGTTTTCTCGGCCGCTATCATCAGCAGATCAGCTGCCTGCCGGAAGGCACCGGGCGGGCCTTTTTCGGGTGGCTGCTGCCGGGCGGCGATCGTTTCTCGGTGACCCGGGCCTTCTGGTCGGCCTTTCGCAAACCGGGACCGATGCCGCTCGACACCGCGGTCTGGGGCGGACACCGGGCCATTTTCCCGCTCGGCACCTACGAGAAGGTAATGCCGCTGGACATGATCCCGACCTATCTGCTCAAAAGCCTCGCCTCGGGCAATTCCGTTAAGGCCAAGCAACTCGGCTGCCTCGAGTTGATCGAGGAGGATCTGGCCCTGTGCTCCTACGTCTGTCCGGGCAAAAACGACTTTGGACCAATGCTGCGCGACACCCTGACCTCAATCGAAACAGAAGGCTAACCCGTTTTGGTCGATCCCATGAACTATCTGAACAGACGCTTTCTCGAACTCAAGCCCCTCTTCGACAAGGGCGGCAAGTTCGAGCGCTGGTACCCCCTCTACGAGGCCACCGACTCCTTTCTCTTCTCGACCACCAAGTCAACTACGGCCGCCCCGCATATCCGTGACGCCATCGATCTGAAACGCATCATGATCACGGTGATCATCGCCCTGATTCCCTGCACCTTCATGGCGCTGTGGAACACCGGCTACCAGGCCAACCTGGTGCTGGCCGAATTGGGCAGCCTGCCCGGCGGCTGGCGCGGGGCGGTGATGGGGATGGTCGGCATCGACCCGCACTCGCTGCTGTCCAACCTGGTGCACGGGGCGCTCTACTTCCTGCCCATCTACCTGGTCACGGTGGTCGTCGGCTCGATCTGGGAGGCATTGTTCAACCTGATTCGCGGCCACGAATTCTCCGAGGCCTTCCTGGTCACCAGCCTGCTGCTGCCGCTTACTCTGCCGCCGGCCGTCCCGCTCTGGCAGGTCGCCGTCGGCGTCAGCTTTGGCGTGATCTTCGCCAAAGAGGTGTTCGGCGGGGTGGGCAAGAATTTCATGAACCCGGCCCTGGCTTCCCGAGCCTTTATCTATTTCGCCTATCCGGCGCAGATGACCGGCGATCAGGTGTGGATTGCGGTCGACGGCCTGAGCAGCGCCACGCCGCTCGGCGCCATCGTCCAAGCCTCTCCTGCCGACCCGCTCGGGGCCGTCGATTTCACCTGGATGCAGGCCTTCATCGGCACCATCCCCGGCTCGCTCGGCGAGACCTCCGCCCTGGCCTGCCTGCTCGGCGCCGCACTGCTGCTGGTCACCGGCATCGGCTCCTGGCGGATCATGCTGTCGATGTTGATCGGGGCCGTGATAACCGCGCTGGCCTTCGGCCTGATCCCCAACCCGGATAACCCTCTCTACGCCGTTCCGGTCCACTGGCACCTGGTTTTGGGAGGTTTCGCCTTCGGCCTCGTCTTCATGGCCACCGATCCGGTATCGGCCGCTCAGACCCTTGCCGGCCAGTGGTATTACGGGCTGCTGATCGGTTTTCTGTCGATCCTGATCAGAGTGGCCAACCCGGCGTACCCCGAGGGTGTCATGCTGGCCATTTTGATGGGCAACGTCTTCGCCCCGCTGATCGACCATCTCGTGCTGCGCGCCAACGTCAACAGAAGGATGCTCCGTCATGGCTGAAGAACATCCCCTTAAACCGTTTTATTCCGTACTCGTGCTCGCTTTTGCCTGCTCGACCCTGGTGGCGCTGGCGGCCGTCGGCCTGCAGCCCTACCAGCAGATCAACCGCACGCTGGACCAGAAGAGAAATATCCTGAGCGCCGCCGGCATCTATCGCGAAGAGGTACCGGTCCTGGAGCAATTCGACGACATGATCGAAACGCGGGTCATCGAATTGGCCAGCGGCCGATTTGCCGATGATGTCGACATCGACCCGGAACTATACAACCAACCGGCAGCGGCCCTGTCGGACCAGCTCGGCCGGCCGCTTGAGCGGGAAGTGGACGATGCCGGTATCAGGCGGCTCGAGACCTATTCACTGGTCCACCTGGTGCGCCGGGACGGCACTGTCAGCCAGGCGGTACTGCCGGTCCGCGGCAAAGGGCTGTGGTCGACCATGTACGCCTATGTCGCCGTCGCCGCCGATCTGAACACCATCACCGGTATATCGTTTTATGAACACGGCGAGACCCCGGGCCTCGGCGGCGAGATCGAGAACCCCCGCTGGCAGATCAGCTGGGAAGGTAAACAACTCTACGACGACGACGGCAACCTCGCCTTTACCGTACAGAAACCCGGCAGCCAGGGGGGGCCGGAGCAGGAACGGTTCCGGGTCGACGGGCTCTCCGGCGCCACCCTGACCTCGGACGGGGTCGACCGGCTGATGGAGTTCTGGTTTGGCGAGCACGGCTTCGAACCGTTTTTCGAACAGATAAGAAAACAGGGAGGCTTCAATGGCTGAAACCCATAAAGAACGATTGCTCCGCCCGATATTCAGGCGCAACCCGATTGGTCTGCTGGTTCTCGGCATCTGTTCGGCACTGGCGATCACCGGCCAGATGAACACCGCCTTCGTAATGACGATCTGCGTGATATTGGTCACCGCCTTTTCCAATCTGACCATCTCCATCGTCCGCTTCCAGATCCCCAACACGGTGCGGATCGGGATTCAGATCATGGTCATCGCGACCCTGGTCATCATCGTCGATCAGGTTCTCAAGGCCTTTTTCTACGAGTTGTCCAAACAGCTGTCCATCTTCGTCGGCCTGATCATCACCAATTGCATCATTATGGGCCGCGCCGAAGGCTTTGCGATGTCCAACCCGCCGATCGCCAGCTTCATCGACGGCATCGGCAACGGACTGGGCTACGGTTTTATCCTGATGAGCGTCGCCTTCGTCCGGGAACTGTTCGGTTCCGGCTCGCTGTTCGGTTTCGAGATCCTCACACTGACCACCAACGGCGGCTGGTACATCCCCAACGGCATGCTGGTCCTGCCGGCCAGCGGTTTTTTCCTGATCGCCCTGATCATCTGGATTCTCAGGGCTCTCGACCCAGCCCAGCAGGAGAAGAGCTGATGCATTACGTAGATATCATCTTCCGGGCGATCTTTATTGAGAACCTGCCGCTCAGCTTTTTTCTCGGCATGTGCACCTTCCTGGCCATCTCGAAACAGGTCAAACCGGCCCTCGGCCTCGGGCTGGCCGTGCTGCTGCTGACCTCGCTCACGGTGCCGATCAACAACCTGGTGCTCAACCAGCTGCTCAAACCGGGAGCGCTGAGTTGGCTCGGCCAGCCGGATGTCGACCTGACCTTTCTCGGCCTGCTTATCTATATCGGCATGATCGCCGCGGTGGTACAAGTCCTGGAAATGGTGCTCGACCGCTTCGTACCGACCCTGTACAACACGCTCGGCATTTTCCTGCCGCTGTTGACGGTGAATTGCGCGATACTCGGCGCCTCGCTGTTCATGGTCGAGCGGGACTACAGTTTTGCCGAAAGCGCTGCCTACGGATTCGGCGCCGGCGCCGGTTTCCTGCTGGCGGTGGTGGCGCTGGCCGGGATTCGCGAGAAGTGCGAATACGCCAATCCGCCGGGCGGCCTGCGCGGTCTCGGCATGACCTTTATCAGTGCCGGCCTGATGGCGCTGGCCTTTATGGGGCTGGCCGGCATGGGAGGATAATGATGACGCCGGCACACACTATCTGCCATCAACTGCGGAACCGGGAGGCGCAGCAATGCAGGAAATCTTAGTCGGAGTCGCCGTTTTTGTGACCATCCAGTTCATTCTGGTAAGCCTGATCGTTCTGGCCAAGAAATCCCTGTTGCCGGGGGGCGATCTGCACATCGTCGTCAACGAGAAAAAAGAGTTGAAAACCGAGCCGGGCGGCAAACTGCTCACGGCCCTGGCCGACCATGGCGTTTATCTCTCGTCGGCTTGCGGCGGCGGCGGCAGTTGCGCGCAATGCCGCTGTATCGTCAAGGAAGGCGGCGGCGCCATCCTGCCCACCGAGGAATCGGCCATCAGCCGTCGCGAAGCCCGCGAAGGCTATCGGTTGGCCTGCCAGGTTCCGGTCAAGCGCGATCTGAAAATCGAGGTGCCGCCGGAAATGCTCGAGACGAGGAAGTGGCAGTGCGTCGTCAAGTCAAACGAGAATGTGGCAACCTTTATCAAGGAACTGGTGCTCGAATTGCCGCCCGACGAGCAGGTCGATTTCAAGGCGGGGGGATATATCCAGATCGAGGTGCCGCCCCACGAACTCGAATACCAGAGCTTCGACATCGACGAACGCTTTCTTGCCGACTGGCGAAAGTTCAAGATGTTCCAATATAAATCCCATGTCTATATCCCGGTCACCCGTGCCTATTCGATGGCCAACTATCCGGGAGAGAAAGGTATTATCAAGCTCAACGTCCGCATCGCCAGCCCGCCCCCCGGCGAGCCCGTGGCTCCTCCCGGTCAGGCGTCCTCATTCATCTTCAATCTCAAGCCGGGAGACAAGGTCACTATTTCCGGGCCATACGGTGATTTTCTGATCGAGGACGGCGATGAAGAGATGATTTATATCGGCGGCGGCGCCGGCATGGCCCCGCTACGCAGCCATATCTTCGAGCTGTTCAAGGAGCGCAAGACCAGTCGTAAAGTCTCGTTCTGGTACGGCGGCCGATCAATGAAAGAAGTCTTCTACCGGGAAGAGTTCGAAGAGCTGGCCCGGGAACATGAGAACTTCTCTTTTTATCTGGCCCTCTCCCAGCCCCTGCCCGAAGACAACTGGCAAGGCCACGTCGGCTTTATCCATCTCGTCCTTTATCACAACTACCTCAAGGACCACCCTGCACCGGAGGATGTCCATTACTACATCTGCGGACCGCCGATGATGCTCGCTTCGGTTCTGGAAATGCTCGACAACCTCGGGGTCGAGCCGGAAAACATTCACTTCGACGATTTCGGGGGATAGCAGCCATGACCCTGTTCTTCACCACCCTGCTGCTGACCGTGCCGTTGCTGGTCGGTGCGGCATTGCTGATCAACTTCTGTCGTCGCCGGGTCGGCAGGACCCGGCACGGCCTGACCGGGATGTGTCACGAGAGCGGTGGCCAGATGTGCGGCTGCTGCTCTGCCGCCTTGCAAACCCGGATCGAGCGCCGGAAATCCTGACCGGTTCGGCTTCGCCGGCACATGTCCCGCCCAAAAACGCGCCGACAACATCAACCGGTCCGCTTCGCAGCCGATGCAAGTCGCTGGTTCACCAGCTTGGTCAGATGAATCACCGGTACGTCGCGTCCCGCTGCTGCCATCGCGGTCTTCAACTGCATCAGGCACCCCGAACAGGTGGTGGTGATCACATCGGGTTTTAGGGCCAGAATTTTACCGCCCAGATCGTCCCGAATCGCAGCCGAGAGCTCCGGCGCCCCGACGTGAAAGAGCCCGCCCTGGCCGCAGCATTGCGGCCCGTCGGGCAGCTCCAGGAGTTCGACTCCGGGCAGGCGGCGCAGAATCGATCGCGGTTCAGCGGTGATCCCCGCCTCGTACCGCAGATGGCAGGGATCATGATAGAAGACGCGTAGATTCGTCGTCTCGCTTCGGCCCGAAACAGGCCTGCCGGTCAACAGGTCATCGATAAAGCGGCTGATCTCAACGACCCGCCCGCTGATCGCTTCGGCCCGCTGCCGCCACGTGGTATCGTCTGCAAAAAGGTGCCGATAGGAAGCCAGTTGGGCATAGCAGGAGCCGCAGGAGACGAGGATCGGACCGCCGGTCTGCTCCAGGGCGGCAATATTCTTACGGGCCGCCCGGCGCGCTTCTTTCGGTTTGCCGGCAGCCTGCATGGCCAGCCCGCAGCAGGCCTGACCGCGCGGAGCGCGCAGCCGGTAGCCGAACCCGGCCAGCACGTTTTCGATTTCGGTAACAATTTCCGGATAGAGATAGCGGGCCGCGCAACCGGGAAAATAGGCGATTTCCTTCAGGTCGCCCAGCTGTGGGCGCGCGCCTTCCAACGCCGCGTCATCGTCTATTGGTCCGGAGGGCTCGTTGAACATCGCCAGCCTGAGACGCAAGCCGCTGTCCGCCGGCAGCCGGCGCCCGAGCAGATCGGCGGCCGGCCGGCCAAGCAGGCGCGCCGCCCCGAGCAAAACGGGCTGACCGAGCACCTTCCTGGCCAGGAATTTCTGATAGCCGTGCTCTCCGTAAAAAGCCGAAAAGGTGCTCCGGGCCGCCGCCACCTCCTCTGAGATATCGAGTTTTCGCGGGCAGACCGTCGAACAGGCGCCGCACAACAGGCATTTGCTGTAGATGTCCTCAAAGACCGGGCTCGGTTGGCGGTCGGCAAACACTTCCGCCAGGTGTTGTTTGCCGCGCGCACTGTAGCTCTCGTTGCCGCTCACCCGGTAGACCGGACAGACGGCGGTGCAGGCCCCGCACTTGGCGCATTTGTTTTCCTTGACCGGCGGCAGGTCGCCGGTGTCGCCGTTACTCATAGCACTCACTTACTTGGCCCAGAGCAGATAGGCCTTGATAAAGGAATCGAGACGACCGTCGAGCACCGCATCGACATTGCCCATCTCATGGTCGGTACGGTGATCCTTGATCAAGCGGTACGGTTGCAGGACATACGAACGGATCTGGCTGCCCCAGGCGATCTCCTTTTTCTCGCCATGGAGGTTCTGCTGCTCCTCGGCCTGCTTTTCCCGTTCCCGTTCATAGAGATGGGCGGTCAGCATTTTCATGGCCATCTCCTTGTTGCGGTGCTGGGAACGTTCATTCTGGCACTGCACGACGATGCCGGTGGGCAGGTGGGTGATGCGAATTGCCGAGTCGGTCTTGTTCACGTGCTGTCCACCCGACCCGCTGGAGCGATAGGTGTCGATCCGCAGCTCCTTTTCATCGATGTCGATATGCACCGTATCGTCGAGTTCCGGCATCACCATGACCGAGGCAAAGGAAGTGTGCCGTCTGCCGCTCGCGTCGAAGGGTGAAATGCGTACCAGCCGATGGATGCCCAGCTCGGAGCGCAGATAACCGTAAGCGTATTTGCCGCTGAAAAAAATCGACACACTTTTGACACCCGCCTCATCGCCGGCCAGGTAATCGAGAATCGTCGTTTTCAACCCTTTCTCTTCAGCCCAGCGCAGATACATGCGCATCAGCATATCGACCCAATCCTGGGCCTCGGTGCCGCCGGCGCCGGCATGGATGGAGACGATCGCATTATTGGCGTCATGTTCGCCGCCGAACATGCACTCCAGCTCGGTGATGTCGATATCCTTCTCGATGGCGGCCAGGCTCCGGGCGACGTCTCGTTCGGCCTCATCGTCGTTTTCCTCGGCCGCCATCTCGAGCAGCAGCTCGGCCTCCTCGATTTCCTGCCAGGAGGTCTCCCAGCTCTTGATAATGTCCTGCATCTGGCCGAGCTGTTTCTGGATCCGCTGGGCCCGCTCCTTGTCGGCCCAGAAGTCGGGCGCCAGCGTCTGCCGCTCGAGCTGCTCGACCTTTTCTTTTTTCGCGGCTAAGTCAAAGATGCTCCTTCAGGGCGAGCATTCTCTCTTTCATGTCACTGAGCCGTTGATACGATACTGCCGATCCTGTTTCCTGTGCCATACATCCACTCATCTTTTCAAAAATGGTCGGTCCCGTTCCGCCTTCAAGCGGCGAAACAGATTATTCCGGTCGTTGCCGTGCCCCCACTATACTATCAATCAACCGCTTCGTTGAGTCCTTTTCACGCCCGACAGCAGAATCACCACCGCCGCCAGCGCACTGAGCGGGGCAAAAAGATACCCGCCACGGACGAACGGGCTGCGCTCTTCGAGCAGCGCCACCGGCACGGCGGCGGACCAGGGAACAAACAGATCCGATTGCCGGACAATCCGCCCGAGCGGATCGACAACGCCGGAAATTCCGGTGTTGGCGGAACGAACCAGGCTGCGCCTGGTCTCCACCGCCCGGAACACCGTCATCGCCCAGCTCTGATAGGGTGCGCTGGATCGGCCGTACCAGGCGTCATTGGTCACATTGACCAGCACATTGGCCCCCGACGTCACCCAGCGCCGACCGAGTTCGCCGAAAATCGATTCGAAGCAGATCAGCACCCCGGCCCTGATCGGCCCGGTCGCCAGCGGTTTCTCGATCCGCCCCGGTGTGAAGTGCCCGGCCGCTTCGACCAGCGGCGCGATAAACGGCAGAAACCGGCGGAGCGGCACATATTCGCCAAACGGTACCAGATGAGATTTAAAATACTTCGCCTCGTTCTGCTTCTCCGGCTGCAGCAACAAGGCGCTATTATAATAATGAACCAGCCGGCTGTCATCGTCCTCGAAAACCTCGTACCAGGGCGCCCCGGTCAGCAGCGGCTGCCGCCCCTGGCTGACAAAATCGATAACCGGCAGCATCAATTCGCTGTTGGGCGGATAGAAAGGCAGCGCCGTTTCCGGCCAGACAATCAGTTCGGGAGCGGCGGCCGTGCGCAGAGCCTCACTGAGTTCGAGATAATTACGCACGGTCCGCTCACGTTCACCGGGCGACCATTTTCGCTCCTGTTCGACATTGCCCTGCACAATGCCGATCACCGGTGTCTCGGCATGGATCAGCCGCCCCTCGATCTGGTGGTAGCGCAGCTGCGCGTAACCGCCCAGCAAGGCACAGACCACCGCCGCGGCAACCAACCCGGAGGCGCTCCGGCGGGGTGCGAAGCGAAAGGCGAGCACCTGGAAGAGCGCGACGTTGACCAGCACCACGATAAAGGTATAACCGTAGTGCCCAAACAGGTCGGCAGCCTGGATAAGGCGGGGAGACGCCCAGAGCCCGTAGCCCAGGTCCATCCAGGGAAAACCGGAGAACAGCCAGGAGCGCAGCCAGTCCAGGCCGACCCAGAGGGCGGCCGCCCCGAAGAGGCCGGGCAGTCCCGGCCCTCGCTCCATCAGCCGCCGGAAGCCGACACCAAAAATGCCCAGGTACAGACCCATATAGCCGGCCAGCAGCAGCAACGCCGGCACCGCCAGGTACCAGGGCAGATGACCGTAGTTCATCAGGACCGGGACGATCCAGTAAATCTGCAGCAGATAAAAGAGGATGCCGGCAGCGAGGCCGCGGCCAAAGGCCTGCCGGAGCGAGGGGGCCGCGGCAACCGAGAGCAGCAGCGGCACCAGGCAGATCATCAGCAGCGGCCACCAGGAAAAACGTCCGGGCAGGGCCAGCCAGGTCAGCAGCGGCATCGCCAGGCTGCCGGCGAGCTGCATCGACAGCCGGTACCGCCGCATCACGTACCGTCCGTCTGCCCGGGAAGAACGATCTTGACTTTCTTGATCCGGCGTCTGCCGGCCGACTGAACGATAAGCCGCACATCGCCGACCGTTACCAGATCACCCTCGGTGCCGATCCTGCCGAGCAGGTGAATGATCAAACCGCCGATCGACTCATAGGGTCCTTCCGGCAGCTTGATCTGCAGCCGCTCCTCGACATCTTCGATATCGACCCGGGCGCGGACCAGATAGGTGTCGTCGTCGATCGTCTCGAAATCGTCATTTTCGACGTCGTATTCGTCATCGATTTCCCCGACGATTTCCTCGAGGATATCTTCCAGGGTCACCAGGCCGCGCACCGCGCCAAACTCGTCCATAACGACGGCCAGGTGATTCTTCTTCTTCTGGAATTCCTTGAGCAGATCGACGATCGGCTTGCTTTCCGGCACGAAATACGGCTCGTTGAGAAACGCCTGCAGACCGCCCGGCTGTTGCACCGTGCCGGTGCAGAGCTGCAGCAGGTCTTTGACATGCAGGATACCGATGATCTGATCCCCGTTGTCCCGATACACCGGGATCCTCGTATATCCTTCTTCGATCACCCGCTTGATGATCTCGGGCAACGGCGTCGATTCCTCGAGGCTGAAAATCTCCGCCGCCGGGGTCATCACCTCGGAAGCGGAGGTCTCTCTGAATTCGAAAATGGAAGAGATCATCCGCTCTTCAAGACTGGAAATCAGACCCTGTTCTTCACCTTCCTCGAGCAGTTCCTGAATTTCGTGTTCGAGCGCCTCGGTGGTGTCCGGCGATCGACCAAAGGGGATGAGTTCGCGCAGTCGTTTGATAAGGGAATACGACTCCGCTTCCTCCGCGGGGGGGTCGGCGTCTTTGCTCTTGTCCATAATCCTGTTGTTTTCTGGTAGAAATCAGGCGGGCCGCATCTGCTGACGGACGTGTCAAGGGGCCTGAAAGTAAGACAATCAGACTAATCATTAGGAATTTATCCGGCAAAAGTCAAGGCATCTCGATGAAAATGTACCGTGAGTCCACCGGCGCCACTGCCGGCCAATAGAAGGCGCCGGTATTTTTGCTTTCAATAATTGCTGATGCCGACTATATTACAAAAATTATCACTAACCCCTATGACCAGAGGTCACAACGAACAATGAAAATCGTCATCTCGGTCGGAAGGCTTGGCCGGTCCTGCCTCCAGCTGCTGCGCTGCGGCCTGGTCGGCTAAAGCTCAACCTACGGGGGGACAGGTTTTAACCTGTCCCCCGCTGGCTATCAGGGGACGTCCTGTCAGCCACCCTTCGGGCCTGATTCTCCGTCCAGCCGGGCCTTCGCGATGCAGCCTCCGGCAGAACCGTCCAAGCCCGGGGAAGTGATTTTCATACAAACGATTTTGCCGCTCCCAGGAGCATGAATCTTCACCACATCATCGGCTCCTGCACGTATCAGCCATTATTCATCAGCATAAACGAGGATCTGAGTGGAAGGAAAGGTGCTCATCGCCAACCGGGGGGAAATTGCCACCCGTATCATGACGGCCTGTCAGGATCTCGGCCTGGACTACGTCGTGGTCTATACCGAGGCTGATAAAGACTCCGAGCATGTCAGGCGTAACCGGACCGGCGGGCCGGGCCAGAACGCCTGGCGCATTACCGGCTATACCGAACCCAACGACCTGCTGGCGGTGGCCGATCACTCCGGCTGTACGGCCATCCATCCCGGCTACGGTTTTTTTTCCGAAGATTTCCGTTTCGCCCGCCGAACGGCAACGAGAAACCGGCCCATCACCTTTATCGGCCCGAACTGGAAAGTCATCAAGCATCTCGGCGACAAGATCAACACCAAGCGGGTTGCCAACCAACTCGGCATCCCGACCATTCCGGGGACCGATGCCCCGATCTACAACGAGATGGAGGCCGAGGAGATCGCCCTCGATCTGTTGGCCGATCAACGCGATCAGGGCATCGAAGACCCGTCCATCCTGGTCAAGGCGGCGGCCGGCGGTGGTGGCATGGGCATCGAGGAGGTCAAGGAGATCGAGCAGTTTCGCCGGATTTATCGGCAATTGCAGAACTATGCCAAACGCCAGTTCGGCGACGGCGGGGTGCTCATCGAGCAATGTTTGCGTGACTACAATCATCTGGAAGTACAGCTCGTCTGTTCACGCTACAACGAGCGGGTCCACTTCAGCTCGCGAAACTGCACGATTCAGTCGACCGGTCGTCAGAAACGCGTTGAAGCCGCTCCGGGATTTCACAGCTCCTGTTTCGCCTACGACTTTGACGAACAGAACGTGCTCGACCAGATCGTCGCCTATTCCCTGAAACTTGCCGAACATGTCAACTACGACAACGTTGGCACCTGGGAGTGGATTGTCTCCAGAAGCGGCCAGCCATACCTGCTCGAAGTGAACACCAGAATCCAGGTGGAGAACGATGTCTCGGCCCGCATCAGCTATCTCAACAACCGGCAGCCAAATTTGATTCGTGAGCAGATCCGCCTGGCCCTGGGCGAACGGATCGGTTTCGGCCAGCAGGACATCATGTTTCGCGGCGCGGCCATCGAACTGCGCATCGTCGCCGAGGACACCCGGCGCGGCTTTACCCCCTGGATCGGCACCATCACCGACCTGAGTTTTCCGGCCCACGACTGGTCGACCGTCTACACCCATGTCCCGACAGACCGCCCCTACACGATACCCAGCGATTTCGATCCCAACCTCGCCTTGGCCCTGGTCTGGGGCGATTCCATGGACGAGGCCAAACAACGCGCCGCCCGCTTTATCGATGAAACGGTGATCAGGGGCAAAGACTCGGCCGGCAAGCCGATCATTACCAACCTCAACTATCTGAAAGACAACCTGGATCGTCTGCTGACATTCTAGCCGGGTCGTCCGGACCAGCACTCATATATGAAGGAACAGCTCAAACAGCTTGTCAAGATCGAAGAGCGGATCAATTACCTGATCCAGATCAAGGATTATTCGAACTGGGGCAATCTCGTCGGCTTCAAGGCCAGTTGCGAGCGGCTGAAGCAGAACGTCTACGACCTTGCCGACGACCAGTTTTGGGGTGAAGTCAAAAAGCTGCACGACTCGATCGCCTTTCTCGAAGAGCGCGCCGAAGAACAGTTGACCCCGATGGAGCGGGTCCGCATCGTCCGCAGCATCCAGCGCTTCAGCCTCAAGGACATTTTGGAAAATGTCTACGACGATTACACCGAACTCGGCGGCCAGGACGATGCCAATATCGACCCGGCGATGATCTGCGCCAAAGCGACGCTGACCCGGAAAGGCAAGAAAAAAACGTACACGGTCACCGTCATGGTCATCGGCCAGGAGAGCGGCCACGGCGAGGAGTTCCGCAATGGCGGTTCCTGCCGGCCGGAGGGCAACCAGAAGGCGCAGCGTTATATGCGGGTGGCCGAGACGGAGGGCATCCCGATTCATTTCTACATCTTCACACCCGGCTCCTACCCGGTCGAGGAGTATCCCGGCGCCGCCCAGCAGATCGCCCGGAATATCTATACGATGACCAAACTGCAGGTGCCGTGCGTCTCTTTCATCTCCGAAGGCGGCTCCGGCGGCGCCGAGGCGATCGGTCTGACCGACTACCGTCTCATGGCCAGCCACGGCTATTACTCGGTGATCTCTCCGGAAGGGGCCGCGGCCATCGAAGGACGGGTCCGCGAGGGCCACAAGGTGTCCCGGGAACTCATCGAGCTCTGTGCCGAACGCTTGCGCCTGACCGCTCTTGACAACCTCAATCACGGCATTATCGACCGAATCGTCCAGGAACCGCCCCTGGGGGCCCGCCGCGACGACTTCGCCTTTTTTGCCAAACTGCGTTCGGAGATGATCAGTGCCACCGATCGGGTGATTTTGTCGACCAAGAGTTTCAAATCCTTTCGCACCTGGGAGATCCACCGAAAACGGGCCAGAAAGGAGAGTCAGGAACTGGACATAGAACTGTCCTGGGATCTGAGCCGGGAAGAGGTGGCGCGCCTGCTGCGGCAGCGCTCGAAAAAGTATCTTGCCATGGCCACTCACGGTTTCATCGGCCAGCCCGAGGCGCATCAGGGACTGCTCCGTCAAGCTTTGGTGTCCACGGAGCACTTCTATTACACGCTGCGCTACGACATTCTCAAAAATCAAAAACGGCAGGTGCGCAAAGTCCTCACCGATGTCTCCGGGGAGGGCTCGGTGATGCTCAAACGGATCACGGAGCCGCTGCGCAACACGCTCGCCTTTTTCAGAGGACGCAACCAGAAGAAACCGGCCCGGCTCATCACCTACGCCGGCAACGGGCAGAACGGCAGCCCCCGTCCCGATCCGCTGGAGTTGACCGACACCTACACGAGCCCGTTGGCCAACGAGGACCGCACGGTCACCTGCCCCAACGCCGCCCGGTACGGCTGCAAGGACCTCTGGGTTCCCGACCTGTACGGTGAATTCGCCGGGGTCTGCGAGACGTGCGGACATCATTTTCCGCTCGAGTATCGCTGGTACCTGACAAACATCTTCGATCCCGGTTCGATCCGGTTCTTCAATGCCCAGCTCACCGCCCAGAATCCGCTCGGCTACACCGGCTTTTCCGAACGATTGCAGGCGGCCATGGATAAAACCGGTCGTAAAAGCAGCAATATGACTTTTACCGCCGCCATCGACGGCATTGAAATCGTCGCCACCGTCCTCTACTCCGAGTTCAGGAACGGTACGGTCGGTTCCACCGAAGGTGAAAAATTCGTCCAGGCCTGCAAACTGGCGCAACGCAAGAAACGTCCGCTGCTCGCCTACGTCCATACCACCGGCGGCATCAGAATCCAGGAAGGCACCCTCGGCGTCATTCAAATGCCGAAATGCACCATGGCCATCAGCGAATACATAGACAGCGGCGGGCTCTATCTCGTCGTCTACGACAACAACTCCTATGCCGGACCGGTGGCCTCGTTCCTCGGCTGCAGCCCGTACCAGTTCGCCATCAGATCCTCCCGGATCGGTTTTGCCGGCCCCCGGGTCATCAGGGAAACCACCGGCATCAACATCCCGCCCGATTACCACTCGGCCCGCAATGCCCTGAAGCGCGGCCACATCCAGGGCATCTGGGATCGCCGGGAATTTCGACGAAACCTCTACAAAGCCCTGTTGACCATGGGCAGCCCGAGCCTCTATTATCGCTGACAGCGGGCCCGGAAAAAGCCGGGCCCGAACCGGTGGCCACCGCAAACGGCAAGAGAACGACCTTCAGCAGTTATCTGCCTCCTGCCCCCGAACTGGTGAGCGAGAATAAAACCCATGGAATAATCACCCGTTTCCTTCTCCTCTCCCACCGAGTATTTCCCGCACTTTGGCTGTCAATTCACCCTTTGAGAACGGTTTCTGGAGGAAATTGACGCCCTCGTCCAGGACACCGTGGTGAGCGATAACATTGGCCGTGTATCCCGACATAAACAGACATTTCACATCTGGATAGAAGGACAGGACGTTTTTGGCCAGGTTGCGGCCATTCATTTCCGGCATGACCACGTCGGATACGAGAAGGTGGACAGTGCCGTGATGGTTTTTTGCCAACCCGATGGCCTCGCCTGGCGTGCCGGCCGCCAGAACGGTGTACCCCTCCCGCTCGAGCATGCTGACGGTCATTTCCAATATCGCCGGCTCGTCTTCGACCAGCAACACGGTTTCGTTGCCGCGGCCACTTGGTATCTCAAGGCCTTTCAGCGAAGGCGTGACCGCTTTGCCCGAATGGTAGGGCAGATAAATCTTAAACGTCGTCCCTTGCCCCGGTTCGCTGTAAACATTTATGAATCCGTTGTTTTGCTTGACCACGCCATAGACCGTTGCCAGACCCAGACCGGTTCCTTTGCCCGATTCCTTGGTTGTAAAAAAGGGCTCGAAGATATGCGCCCGCGTTTCTTTATCCATGCCACAGCCGTCATCGCTCACGGCCAGCATGACATAATCACCGGAAACATAGCCGGTGTGGGCGGCACAATAGTCTTCGTCCACGCGGACATGTGCCGTCTCGATAGTTACCCTGCCGTGTTGAGGGCCGAT
>CAYSSK010000046.1:0-28522 GCA_964433645.1 uncultured Desulfofustis sp. | reverse complement strand
CGGGCCTGGTTCTCCGCCCAGCCGGGCCTTCGCGATGCAGCCTCCGGCAGAACCGACCAGCCCGGGGGAAGTGATTTTCATGTAAAGCGGCATATCAGGTCACTGATTGGCTGGAAACGTGTGAAGTGCTAAAAACACTACGAGGTTTATGATTATGACAGTATCAGCATATTACGATGACATCGCCAAGTGCAACAAATGCGGCTTTTGTCATGTCGCCTGTCCGATTTTTCGGGCAACCGGCCACGAAAGCGGCGTGGCTCGCGGACGCTTGGCGCTGTTGCGCGGCATCATTGAAAAACGCGTGGAATGGGATGAAGAGCTGGAGGACCCGCTCTTCACCTGCCTCGGCTGCGGCGCCTGTACCACCAATTGTTTCGGCAAGGTGCCGACTGCCGATCTGGTACTCAATGCCCGGGCCGAATACCTGGACAAGGTTGGTAAAAAGCCGGCCCACCGCCTGCTGTTCGAGCACTTGCTGCCGTACCCGAAGCGGCTCCATGCCGCTGCCCGGGCGGTGGCGCTCGGCAAAAATTCCGGCGCCTCCAAGGTGGCCAACGCGCTCGGCTTGTTGCGCATCTTCGGCCGGGATCTGCCGAAAGCCGAAGGGATGGTCGACAAACTGCCGATGTCGTCGTTTCGCGGCACCGTCAAACCCGGCGTTTACCCGGGAACCGGCGACAAACTGAAAGTCGGCTATTTCGTCGGCTGTGGTATCGATGTCATCCAGGTCCAGGCGGGCAAGGCAACCTTTGAGGCGTTGAAGAGCAAGGCGCAATCGGTCACCGTACTGGACAACTGCTGTTGCGGGTTGCCGCCGTACACGTACGGCGATCTTGGCAATACCAAACTGCTGGCGCGCAAGAACCTCGATGTTTTAGAAAAGCTCGATGTCGATCTGATCGTCACGGATTGTTCGAGCTGCGCTTCCTTTTTGAAGAAGTATCCGAAGATCTTCAAGGATGATGAGCGTGACGCTGAGCGCGCCAACAAAGAATTGCCGATGATCAAGGACGTGGTCGAATTTCTCTACGCCGATGATCAGGATGGCCAAGCCGGTTCCGACGAGGCCGCCGGCAGCTATCATGACGCCCATGCAGCTGCCCCGAAACAGCAGGAGAAAAAGGGCGCAGGGGACAGCTCGGTAATCGTCACCTATCATGATCCCTGCCATGCCGTGCGCGGCCAGGGAATCAAGGACGAGAGCCGGGAAATCCTGAAAAAACTCCCCGGCGTCACCTTCAAGGAGATGGCCGAGGCCGATTGGTGCTGCGGCGGAGCCGGTTCTTATGCGCTGACTCATTATGATCTCTCGCAACAGGTGCTCGATCGGAAAATGAAGAACCTGAAGGCTACCGATGCCGATATCCTGGTCACCAGCTGTCCTGCCTGTATGATCCAGCTTGCCTACGGCATCAAGCGGCACGGTTTGAAGACCAAGGTGTTTCATATCTCTGAAATGCTCGACTATCAGGAACAATTGAAAGCAGGGCACCAGTAATAAAAAAAACGGCCGCCACCGACCGGACGACATCGCTGCTCCCCGTCGTTCGGCCGGTGGCGGTGAATGCTATTCAGTCTTCTGATAGATAGGATCAAAATTTAGCGAGACTCTGTAGGAGTAAGTGCTTGCCAAAGCGGGCAAATTTTTATACAGTACCCGAGCCTTGGTCAGTCCAGACACCGGCCGGCCGTTGTTTTCAGGCGGTGCGGTACCGGGCGTGATTCTGCCGTTGCCGCGCTGAAGCGGCGGGGCATCGCGCTTATTGTTCGCCTTTTCCTCCCGGGTCAGTGGAGCGGAAAAGCGCGACTGAACACTTTTCCACTGTAGAGGTGAATTGATGAAGGGAACAATGCAAACCATTGACGGTAATACCGCCGCCTGCCATGTCGCCTATGGCATGAGCGAAGTCGCCACCATTTACCCGATCACTCCGTCGAGTCCTCTGGGGGAGATAGCAGATGCGTGGGCCGTTGCCGGTAGAAAAAATATCTTCGGCGAGAAATTGAGCATCAAACAGATGCAGTCGGAGGCGGGAGCGGCGGGAGCAGTACATGGATCGCTGGTCGGTGGTGCGGTGACGACGACCTTTACCGCATCGCAGGGGTTGTTGCTGAAGATTCCCAACATGTACAAGATCGCCGGCGAGTTGCTGCCCTGCGTCTTTCACGTCACCGCCCGTTCGCTGTCGACGCATGCCTTGTCGATTTTCGGTGACCAGGCCGACGTCATGGCCACCCGGCAGACCGGCTTTGCAATGATCGCGTCGAGTTCGGTGCAGGAGGTCATGGACCTGGCTCTCGTCGCCCATCTGGCGACGATGGAGTCTTCGGTACCGTTCCTCCATTTTTATGACGGCTTCCGCACCAGCCACGAGATCCAGAAGATCGAGATGATCGATTACCAGGACATGGCCAAACTGTTCAACTGGGATGCGTGCTGGGCATTCAAACAGCGGGCCATCAATCCGGAACGACCCGATACCAGAGGCACCGCGCAAAACCCCGATATTTACTTCCAGAGCCGGGAAGCGGTCAACAACTATTACCTGGCTACCCCGGCTATCGTTGCCAAATGCATGCAGCAGGTCGGCGATTTGACCGGCAGGAAATACCAGCTCTTCGACTATATCGGTGATCCCGAGGCGGAACGGGTCATCGTCGCGATGGGGTCCGGCTGCGAGGCTATCGAGGAGACGGTCGATGCACTCGTGGCCCGGGGTGAGAAAGTCGGTGCCGTCAAGGTCAGGCTCTATCGGCCGTTTGACATCGAAGCCTTTATCGCCGCTGTTCCGGCCAGCGCCAAAGCGGTATCGATCCTCGATCGGACCAAGGAACCCGGTTCGGTCGGTGAGCCGCTCTATACCGATGTCTGCGCTGCATACATCGACAAGGGCATCGCCCCGCCGAAGATTGTCGGCGGCCGCTACGGCTTGAGCTCAAAGGAGTTCAACCCGGCGATGGTCAAGGCGGTCTACGACAATATGAGCGCTGCCACCCCGAAGAAGCATTTCACGGTCGGCATCAACGACGATGTCACCCATCTTTCCCTCGACGCCGACCCGAGCTTCCGCGCCGAACCCAAGGGCAATATTCGCGCGAAATTCTGGGGTCTGGGCTCCGACGGAACGGTCGGCGCCAATCAGAGCGCCATCAAGATCATCGGCGACAACACGGAAAAATATGCGCAGGGCTATTTCGCCTACGACTCGAAGAAATCAGGCGGGATCACCATCTCCCACCTGCGATTCGGCGACGTGCCGATCAAGTCGACCTACCTGATCAACGAGGCGGATTTCGTTGCCTGTCACAACCCGACCTATGTCAATATCTACGATATCCTCGAGGGTATTCGCGAGGGCGGCACCTTCCTGCTCAATTCGCCCTGGAGCGTGGAGGAGATGGAAGAGCATCTGCCCGGAGACCTGCGCCGCACCATCCACGACAAAAAACTGAAATTCTATAATGTCGATGCGATCAAACTGGCCCAGGAAGTCGGCCTTGGCGGCCGTATCAACATGATCATGCAGACCTGCTTTTTCAAGCTGGCCAACGTACTGCCCATCGACACGGCCATCGATCTGCTGAAGAAAGACATCAAGAAGACTTTCGGCAAGAAAGGCGATCACATCGTCGAGATGAACATCAACGCGGTGGACAACACGCTCGATAACCTGATCGAGATCGAGGTACCCGAGTCCTGGGGACAGGCTTCAGGTGGTATCCCGTCCAAATCGCAAGCCACCGAGTATGTCGACAAGATCATGCGTCCGGTCCAGGCCCTGAAGGGCGACGAACTGCCGATCAGCGCCTTCCCGGTCGACGGTGTCTTCCCGACGTCAACGGCGCGTTATGAGAAGCGTGGAGTAGCGGTCAGCGTGCCGGAGTGGCTGCCCGAGGAGTGTATTCAGTGCAACCAGTGTTCCTTCATCTGTCCGCATTCCGCCATTATCCCGATTCTGGCCACCGACCAAGAACTGGCCGATGCGCCGGAGACCTTTACGACCATTGAGGCCATCGGCAAGGACCTCAAAGGCTATCATTTCCGGATGCAGGTCAACACGCTGGATTGTCAGGGCTGTGGCAACTGCGCCGATATCTGCCCGGCCAAGAACAAGGCCCTGGTGATGAAGCCGATGGTCACCCAGACCGAAGCGGAAATACCCAATTACGATTTTTCGCTGACCATCCCGTTCAGAGGTGAGCTGACGAACCGGCAGTCGGTCAAAGGCAGCCAGTTTTACCAGCCGCTGCTCGAGTTCTCCGGTGCCTGTGCCGGCTGCGGCGAGACCCCCTACGTCAAGGTTATTACCCAGCTCTTCGGCGAGCGGATGACCATCGCCAATGCCACCGGCTGCAGTTCCATCTGGGGTGGTTCGGCACCGTCGTCGCCGTACTGTGCCAATGCCGAGGGACATGGACCGGGCTGGGCCAGTTCGCTGTTCGAGGATGCCGCCGAATACGGTTATGGCATGGCCCTGGCCTACAATACCCGGCGTCAGGCCTTGGCCGCCAAGATAGAAAAGGCCCTTGATACCGATATTTCGGCCGACCTGCGTGAGGCTTTCACCACCTGGCTTGGAGCGATGAACGACGCGGCCGGTTCAGAAGCGGCCGGCACGAAGATCAAACAATTACTGACGGATACCGGCTCCAACCAATTGCTCGAGGAAATCGGCCGCAGCCCCGAGTTGTTCACCAAGAAATCCCATTGGATCGTCGGCGGCGACGGTTGGGCCTACGACATCGGCTACAGCGGTCTCGACCATGTCATGGCCCAGAGCGAAGATATCAATATCCTGGTCATGGATACCGAGGTCTACTCCAATACCGGCGGCCAGTCATCGAAAGCCACCCAGACCGGAGCGGTGGCCAAATACGCCGCGTCGGGCAAGAAGATTTCCAAGAAGGATCTGGCCCGGATGATCATCACCTACGGCCACGCCTATGTGGCCTCGGTATCGATGGGCGCCAGCAAGCAGCAGATGCTCAAGGCGATTATCGAAGCGGAAAATTACCGCGGACCATCGCTGATCATCGCCTATGCACCGTGTATCGCCCATGGCATCAGGGCCGGCATGGGCAAATCGCAACGTGAAGCAAAACTCGCGGTAGACAGCGGTTTCTGGTCGATGTTCAGGTACAATCCGGCCCTCAAGGATGACGGCAAGAACCCCTTTATCCTCGATTCCAAGGAACCGGACGGCTCCTTGCAGGAGTTTCTGTCCAGTGAAGTTCGCTTCGCCGCTCTGGAAAAGAGTAATCCCGAGGAATCGAAGCGGCTCCGGGCGAAAATCGACGAGGAAGTCAAGGACCGCTACGAACTCCTGAAAGGCATGGCCGAACAGGGAGTCGGCGTATAACAGGTAAACGAATCGGCGAACTGGGGGGATAATTTCTCCTCGTTTGCCGCAGACAACAGGCAATTTGTGGTATTATCAAGAACAGAGAGCGTGTAAAAGAGGAGGGACGGAGCTGTTTTTCCCCGGGGAAACAGCTCTGTCCCCGTTTTCTTTACCTGTTCATCGGTGACAAAATGACTATGGAAGACAACGTATTTCGGGCAATTGAACAAAAGAAGGTGTCCGCGCAGATCATCGATCAGGTCAAGACCCTGATCGCCAGCGGCAAGTTGAAGCCGGGTGATGCGCTGCCGCCGGAACGCGAATTGATGAAAGTCTTCAACGTCAGCCGACCGACCTTGCGTGAAGCGCTCAATGCGCTGTCAACCATGGGCTTTGTGAAAATGGCCCAGCGGCAGCGGACCAGGGTCAGATCGCTGGTACCGAGCAATATTACCGAACCGCTCCACCGGTTGCTCAAAGAAGATATGAGCACGTCGCTGGAATTGATCGAAGCGCGGACCATCATCGAACGGGGCAACGCC
Source organism: uncultured Desulfofustis sp. (assembly GCA_964433645.1). Classification (GTDB taxonomy): domain Bacteria; phylum Desulfobacterota; class Desulfobulbia; order Desulfobulbales; family Desulfocapsaceae; genus Desulfofustis. The sequence continues at coordinate 22,635 of CAYSSK010000046.1, read as the reverse complement.
CGTCTGGCGGCGCGGCGCGCCACCGATGCCGATATCTTACGGTTGGAGCGCAGCCTTGAGGCGATGCACGATAAGCTGGATAACCACGACAGCGTCACCGACGAGGATGCCGAGTTCCATATCGCCATTGCCGAGGCGTCACACAATAAAATTCAGACTCACCTGATGTTTTCCATCTATGACCTGCTCAAGGAAAAAGTCGGGCTCTGTTACGTCAATGACGAGGCAATGGAAATTTTCAAGCAGCATCAGGCCATCGTCAACGCGATCAAGGCACGGGACGAACAGCAGGCCCTGACCAGTATGGAAGTGCATCTGGCCTATGTTGAGTCGCTGCTTAATCGCCTTGTTTCCAAGGAAACAGCGGCGCGGAAAGAAACTGTTTCGTTCCGGTCCCGGCAGCGTGCAGAAGGCTGACGCCGATCAGCTTGGTTAGGCTGTTGTGGGCCGGCTTCTCCCGCTTCTCCCTGACGTTACTCCCCGCAATAATTCCAGTGCCAGGCTTCCCAGGGCATGTTGAGGTCGTTTGTCCGCGAGTAGGTTTCTTTAAATGAAAAGGCGGCTGCGTTCGCCTTCAGCCAGGCATACGCCCGGGTATCGGCAAATCGCCAGTCGCTCGGGTGAAAGTCGACCGCGGTGCCGAGTGCATGCTGGGAATAGCCGGGCGGTGCGACATAACGAATGATATCGGCAAAACGTCGACCCTTGGCCATCATTCGCTTGAAAATCACCCGCTGATACCGCTCGCTGCGATAGCCCGATTCGACCAGCAACTCCACGCCGTCCTCCCGGGCGCGGTCCAGCAGGGCCAGCAGAGGCTGCAAGGTGAGCGAGTGGACGTAGATTTTTGCCTGGTTGTGGGTGTGTTCGGTGGGAATCTGGCGAAACGAATCGGCCGACAGTGTCGGCGCCTCGATTTTGTTGCCTGCCCAGGGTGGCGGAACGATATAGTAAAAACCGTCGATGACTACGGTCTCCGGCTCATCTTCCCCGGTCAGCGGGACCGTGCGCTGCTTCGCCCCGGCGGTGTTCGTTGCCGCCTTGTGGGCGAGTTGGTTGGCGTAGGCCGGCAGGGCAAGCAAGCCGGCGATGACGGTCCAGACGAGTAACCGGGCCGGCAGGCGGAGCGGTCCGGGCAGGTGGCCGATGGCGGCAGGGGTGATTCGTCGAGAGGCGGCGTTTTGGTTCATGGGTCATTATGTACCAGAGGGATCGTTCCTGGGCAAGTACAGTTTCCGCCCTCGGCGGAAAGTTTGTTGCGCCAGCCCCGCACCATTGCCGGGAATTGCCGGGGCGACGATTTTTTACAGAGATTGCCGGCGCCTTCTGGTATAGTACCTCGCTGTCGAATGAAGAATACCGTGACCAAGGTATCCAAAAGGTAAACTGCTGTCCGTTATCCGTGCCGATGTTTCGTTCTTTTCTTTTTGCCCTTATCGTCCTCCTGTCGTCCACTCGTCCCGGTCTGGCCGCGCCGGCCTATGACATCCTCTATATCTGGGACGAAAATCTCGATAACGTCCTTGATTATCAGAGCCAGCTGGCCGAGTTACTCGGCGACGAGGTGGCCCGCCAGCTGCGCATCGTTCGGCACGAAGACGGTCGCTTCGGGGTAATCTACGATCATAACGGTACACCGTTCAGTTCGGCGAAGATCATGGTCCAGCATAGCGAGATCCTGCGCAACGCTCAGTTCTCCGAATGTCTGGCCATCAAGGATAACGATTACGACGAGTTGTTCAACGTCAGTTACGGTCTCGGCCCCAATCTTGACGCGTTGAAAAAGGTCTATGACACGATCTACCGGGTGCTTGGCGCCGATGTCGGCAGCAATCTGTTCATCGAACAGACCGGTGCCGGCAATTACACGCTGATCTATCGTCGCCGGGGTGACCGCACCTCGACCTATGCCGTGGCCAAGAAACATGCCAAGATGCTCAAGCGCTACAAGATTTCGACAACGATCCTCGCCGAGAACAACAACCCGGTGGTCTTCGGCGAGGCGAGTCTGCTCGATGATCAGAACATCGATCCACCGCTTGAGGAGCTGGTTGTCGAAACCGTTCACAAGCAGCCGGTCGCGCCGCCGCAGCCGACATTATCGGCGGCCACGGACAGTGTGCTGGCCCAGTCGATCGAAGAGCTGATCAACGATATCCGCCGGCAGGGTAAACTGCTGAGCGAGGAGCGGACCGGTTGGATGGTCTACGATCTGGCCAATGACCGGACGCTTGCCGAGATCAACGGCGACCAGAGTTTTCAGGCGGCCAGTATGATCAAGCCGTTTGTTGCGCTGGCGTTTTTCCACCGGGCGGCCCGCAAGGAAATTTCGTATGGCCCGAAAAGCCGACGCAACATGGAATTGATGATCCAACGCAGCAACAATAGCGCCACCAATTGGATCATGAGGGCCGCCGGCGGCCCTGAGAAAATAAATCGGCTGCTCGAAACGGAGTATGGATCTATTTTTAAAAATACCCGGATCCTCGAATATATCCCGGCCGGGGGAAAGACCTATCGCAACAGTGCCTCACCGTCAGATTATGTCCGCTTTCTCAAAGAACTGTGGGAGGATCGTCTGCCCTACAGCAAAGAAATCAGGCGTTTGATGTCGCTGCCCAAACGTAACCGACTTTATCACGGCACTCCGATTCCCAAGGGGACGCTGGTCTATAGTAAAAGCGGTTCTACGGCACATCTCTGCGGCGACATGGGAATTATCGTGCTGCGCGGCAAAAACGGCAGCCGCTTCCCCTATGTCCTCATCGGCGTCATCGAACGGGCGAGTCGGGCCAAGGATTACGGCAATTGGATGTTGACTCGCGGCAATGTCATCAGGGAGGTCTCGTCGCTGGTTTATCTGGATCTTAAAGACAAGAAGCTGCCGTGAAAGCGGCACCTTCGGCCAACCTCTCGACCAATAGGAGCGATGCGTTCTCGACAGAGCCCCGTTTCAGGCGAGGCACGGTGTTCACGTGGGCCGTGAGCGCGGGCTGAAAATCTCATGTTTCAACGAGGCCAAAAAACCGCCGTGGTGATGACGATCGGCCCGTGCCGTGAACGGTCGTACACGACGGCAGCGTTCCGGCGGGGAAAAACCATGTTTGCCGAAAAGCTCTATCGCTACGCCATCGACCGGGCCAACGGTCGCTTCATCAGCGGCTGGAGCTTTCACCGCATCTTCACGAACCGGCCGGTCATCGTCAGAGTGACGGCCGACGGGCATGATCTCGGGGCGTTCGCCTGTCGCGACTATCGGCGTGATCTGAAAGAGCAGCGACTGCACCCGACCGGCCGGTGCGGTTTTGATTTCAGTTTTCCGGCCGAATTCGATCCGGGAAAACATGCCATGCTGCATCTCTATTTCGATTCCTGCCTCCGGCCGCTGGTCACTATTGACTGCCGTGAACTATCGCTCCTCGAGCCGGCCCCCGGGCGACCGATCTTTTTCATGCACATCCCGAAAACGGCCGGCTCCTCATTCAACGCGTTTGCCCGGCACTGTTTCGCCGAAAACGAGTATGTTACCCATCTCGAGCGCTTGGCGCCGCAGCTGCGCCGGCAGGTGCTGCCACGGGCCCGCTACCTGGCCGGACACCTGCCCTGGCGAGAGGTTGTCGACCTTATCGAGCCGGCGCATTATGATCTCTACGCGCTTCTCAGGGAACCCAACGCCCATCTGCACAGCCATCTCAATTATGTGCGCCGGGTCCATAGCGATGCCGAACATGAGCAGCATTTCCCGTATCAACACAACGACACGATCAAGGCGATGGGGGCCCGGCTGGCCGCTGTCGATTATTCCAATGAGCATCAGCTTCAGCGCTTTGTTGCCGAGTTGTCCGGTTATCAATGCGACTTTTTTGATAATGTCCAGACCCGATATTTCCTTGACCATCGCCCTGAACGGGTGACCGAAGAGGACTACCGGCAGGCGGTTCAGACCATCGAGCGCTTCAGGGCTATCGGCTTGACCGAGCACTACGATCATTTTCGGGCCCGCTTCTGCCGCGACCTCGGTCTGCCGGTCCAGCAGCAGATCCTGCGCTCCAACCGCTCGCAGCGCTACCATCTCTTCGATCACGACAATCCGAGGATCCGCACGATCATCGATCCGTTGATACGGTTCGACCGGCAGCTCTATGACCTGATTGCGCGCGAGGGGCCGGGCGTTTCGCCCGGTGGTGCGGCCGCCGATGCGGTAAGCCGGGAGCAAGGTACCCGGGATGCGGGCCGTATGGCGACGACCAGCACGACAAAGCACAGCGCCCGTCGGCAATGAGCTCCGTGAACCAGGGGGAAACCGATCTGCCTCGGCTGCTGGCGGACCTGGCGCCGCAGCTGCTCCCGGAGAGCTATGTCTTTTGCTCCCTGCCACATGGGACCTATGGCGACGGCGCCGAGCTGGCACCGCTGGCCGCTTTTCTGGAAGAAGAGGGATTGACCCTGGTCATCCCCGAAAGACGAGCCAGAGAGGCACATCTTTCCTGCACCTCGGTGTTTCGCTGTATCACGTTGACGGTTCATTCGAGTCTCACCGGAGTCGGCTTGACCGCGGCGGTATCGACAAAACTGGCGAGGCGCGGCATCAGCGTCAATGTGATCGCCGCCGCCTATCACGATCATCTCTTCGTGCCGGCCGGCCAGGTCGAGCAGGCCCTGTCTGCCCTGGCGGAATTGATCGGCCCGCGGGCCGTTCATCGATCGTGACGGCGTGCAGGCCGGTTGTTTTGGTGAAAATCAGAGTAAGGAGCATGACATGAAGGATCTTTTAGCGCAGTGCGCCCGCTGTCCGTATAAACCGGCCGATCGCCTCTGCCGCAACGAAAACGGCAAGGCCCCCGAGTTCTGCCCGACCCGTAACCAGCCCGAGGTGCGCGCCAGGAGCCTGGAAGAGTATGCCGACAAGCCTCAGGTCCATGAGTTCGCCCGGCAGGCCTCCATCCAGGAGGGCGAAGGGTATTTGAACCGTGATCTCGGCTATGACCGGGTACGGGCGGGTAAGACGCGGATCGAGGAGATCATCGAGTTTGCCGGGCGGATGAATTACCGCCGTCTCGGTCTCGCTTTTTGCATCGGACTGCGCAACGAGGCGAAGGCGGTGGAACAGCTCTTGGTCGGGCAGGGATTTGAGGTTGTCTCCGCGGTCTGCAAAGTGGGGCGCACCGACAAGGCACAGATCGGTATCGAGAAGCACCAGCAGATCGACCCGCGGGTCTGTGAGGCGATGTGCAATCCGATCCTGCAGGCGATGGTGCTCAACGAGCAGAAAACCGAGCTCAACGTGCTGCTTGGCCTCTGCGTCGGCCATGACTCGATGTTCTTTACCTACGCGGCGGCGCCCTGCACGGTGCTGGCGGTCAAGGACCGGGTGCTCGGCCATAACCCGCTGGCAGCGATCTACAACGTGGACAGTTACTATCGCTGCCTGAAGCAGGAGGAGTAAGCCTCGCCCACCGGTCGGCCGGCTTTACGGCTCTTCATCGTCGACCGGCCGCTCGTCGGCGAGCAGTTCCATAATCGTGTCGTAGGCCCGCATATCGCCGAGCCATTCCAACGGAATCGCTTTGATACCCAGGTGGGCGCCGAGGATCATGCCGGCGGCGAGGCCGCGAGCGGCGGAATCGCCACCGGCCATCACGTTTTCGACCAGGGCCGTTTCCAGATCGCTTTCGTAGGTGGCGATCAGGTGGATGACACCGGGCATCGCCGAGGCAATGCTACAGGTCTGGCCGAAGGCCTTGATCGTTTTTCGGGTGTCCTCGCCGGCCGAGTCGAGACCGGCCCTGATTTTCAGATCCAGGTCGAGATCGTCGACACCTTCATCGAGCACCTCTTCGACCGCTTCCATGGGCCGTATCCCGGCCAGGATTTTCAGCGTGATTTTGGCCAGCACCTCGGCGCCGACCAGCACCGTCGGATTATTGTGGGTACAGGCCGTCTGCTCCCGTACCGCCGTCAGCAGCTGGTCGGGATGGTGCTGGTAGCGGTAGACGAGCGGAGCGATACGGGCCGCGCCGCCAAGGTCGGCCGAGGAAGAGCCGCAGGTCTCTGGCGGCCGACCGTCTTCGAGATGGGCAAGGGTCTCTTTGGTTGCCTTGTCGATATAACCGTCGTAGGCGCGCAGGGCGTCCTGCCAGTCCCGGGCGAAATGCTCCAGAGAAAATCCGTCGTGCTCGACGATCGAGCGGAGCACTATCAGGGTCTGGTCGCCGTAATGGGTGAAATGCCCTTTTTTCCTGTTCTTGTGAAAAGAGTCCGGCAGAGGATGCTGCAGGGAGCGGATGGTGCCGAAGGCGGCGTCGATCTTGTCGGTGTCGTAGATCCAGTGCGCACCGAGTGCCAGCGAGTCGGCAACGAATGACGCAAGAACGAGCGCTTTGTTGTTCATGGTTCCACCTCCGTTCGTGCTATGCAAGACGATTGTTGATAAGCCCCACAAACAATAGTGATAATGCGTCCCGCTGTCAAAATGATAATCACCGCCCCACCGGGCCTTCGCGATGCAGCCTCCGACAGAACCGGCCAGCCCGGGGGAACTGATTATCACCTGAAAATGCCAATCCATCCGGATTCGAAGGTCTCACCTTGTGCCGGCGATTGCCGTGTCTTACTGTAATGTCGTTGACGTCGGGCTGGGCCGTGATCATCGGATCGGTGCCGGCCGCCGGCTCATCGTGTTGTTCAGATCACCATTTTACTCAGGGAGGAAGACCATGGCTGTGCGCAACATTTTAATGCTTGTCGGGGATTTCGTGGAGGATTACGAGGCAATGGTGCCGTTCCAGATGCTGACCATGGTTGGTCACACCGTGGATACCGTCTGTCCGGACAAGGAGGCCGGCGAATCGGTCCGCACCGCGGTTCATGATTTCGAGGGGGACCAGACCTACAGCGAAAAGCCGGGGCATAACTTCGCGATCAACACGTCCTTTGCCGAGGTTGATCCGGCGGCCTATGACGCCCTGGTCATTCCGGGCGGTCGCGCTCCCGAATATATCAGGCTCAATCCGCGAGTGCTGGAGATCGTCCGCGCCTTCGCCGCCGCCGACAAACCCATTGCCGCGATCTGCCACGGGCAGCAGGTTCTGGTGGCGGCCGGGGTGGTCGAGGGCAAGACCTGCACCGCCTACCCGGCGGTACGCCCCGATATCGAGCGGGCCGGCGGCACCTGGGGGGAGGTCAACGACACCTTCTCCAACGCCTACGTCGACGGCAATCTGGTGACCGCGGCCGCCTGGCCGGGTCATCCGGAATGGATGCGCACATTCCTCGGAGTTCTCGGCAGCACCATTGAACCTTGACAGAGAGCGGCCTGCCGGCTGCTGGTAGGCCCCGGAGCATGCACGGATGCGCCGATTGCTCAGCCGTTTGTTTCGAGAATTCCGTCGATCAGCGTCAGCCGGCGGTCCATGCGGGCCGCCAGCTGCAGGTTGTGGGTGACCATCAGCAGCGCCAGGCCGCGCCGGCGGCAGAGTTCGTGGAGCAGGTTGAAGACCAGCTCGCCGGCCCGGCTGTCGAGGTTGCCGGTCGGCTCGTCGGCGAGCAGCAGGACCGGCTCCATGATCAGGGCGCGGGCCAGGGCGGTGCGCTGCTGTTCACCGCCGGAGAGCTGGCCGACCCGGTGGTCCCGGCGATGATCGAGTTCGACGGCGGTCAGCAGGCGGCGTGCCGGCTCTGCCGCCTGGCGGCGGCTGGTGCCGGCGATCAGGGCCGGCATCATCACGTTTTCCAGCGCGGAAAATTCGGGGAGCAGGTGGTGGAACTGAAAGATGAAGCCGAGCGAGCGGTTGCGAAAGCCGGCCAGTTCCCGCTCGCCTTTCGGGTCGAGCCGCTCGCCGTTGAACAGCAGCTCTCCCGAACTCGGCGCGGCCAAGGTGCCGAGGACCTGCAGCAGTGTCGTCTTGCCGGAGCCGGAGGCGCCGACGATGGCGGTCATCTCGCCGGGAGTCAGAATCAGGTCGATGCCTTTGAGCACCTCGATCTGTTTGCCGCCGTTGCCGAAAACCTTGCGAATGGCCCGTGCCTGATACAGCAACCCGCTCATGACAGCACCTCCGCCGGTTTGACCCGCGAAGCCTGCCAGGACGGGTAGAGGGTTGCCGACAGGGTGATGATGATGGAGCTGCAGGCGATGATGAACACGTCGAGCGGCAGTACCTTGATCGGCAGGGTGGTCATCGGGTAGACGTTGGACGGCAGCTCGATGAACTGGTAACGCGACAACAGCTCGCACAGGCCGAGTCCGCCGAGCACCCCGAGGATGGTGCCGACGCAGGCGATCACCAGGCCCTGCAGAAAGAAGATTTTCATGATCGAGCGGGACGTGGCGCCCATCGACTTGAGGATCGCGATATCCCTGCCTTTCTCCATGACCACCATGATCAGCGCGCTGATGATATTGAGCGCGGCGACCAGAATGATCAGGGCCACGCTGATGAACATGCCGATCTTCTCGAGCTTGAAAGCGGCGAACAAATTGCGGTTCATGGCCATCCAGTCGCGGGCGATGGTTCCCTCGCCAAGCTTTGCGGCGATCGTTTCGGCGATCCGGTCGGCTCGGTCCAGCTGTTTTTTCTCGACGAGCACCTCGATACCGTGGGCGATATCGCCGCTCTCCAGAAAGCTCTGGACCGCCGGCAGCGACATGTAGGCAAGCGACGAGTCGTATTCGTACATGCCCGATTCGAAGATGCCCACCACCCGGCAGGTCTTGATTTTCGGGATGACCCCCATCGGCGTCAGCGGACCCGACGGTGAGATCAGTCGGACCTTGCCGCCGGAAGACACCCGCAGATCGGCGGCCAGCTGCTTGCCGAGGATGATGCCGGGAACCGGGTCGCCGGTCTCGTTGTCCAGGTCGTCGAGCGAACCGGCGATCAGTTGGTCGGCCAGGATGATCACCGAGCCGGCGGTGGCCGGATCGATGCCGCGCAGGACCACTCCGGAGCCGCCGGCAGCGGAGCTGACCAGGGTTTGCGCATAAAGATAGGGCGTTGCGCCGGTGACGCCCGGCACCTCGAGAATCTGCCGGCGGACCTGCTCGTAGCCGGTGATCCGGCCTTCGCTGCGCTGCACGATGATGTGTGCATTGATGCCGAGGATCTGGTCGCGCAGCCCTTCGGTAAAGCCGGTGAAGACCGACAACACGACGATCAGCGCGATCACCCCGACAGTGATGCCGATCACCGAGATCAGCGAGATCAGCGAGATGAAGCCATGCCGATGCTTGGCGCGCAGGTACCTGAGACCGATAAACCACTCGTACATATCAGGCGTCTATCTCCGGGTCGGTGGGGACGGTGCGCTCTTCCGGCTTCATATGCGGAAAGAGGATGACGTCTCGGATCGATGGCGAGTCGGTGAGCAGCATGACCAGCCGGTCGATGCCGATCCCCTCGCCGGCGGCGGGCGGCATGCCGTATTCCAAAGCCCGGATGTAGTCAGTGTCGAGTTCCGGGTGGATCTCCTCGTCTTCGCCGCGTTCGGCAATCTGTTTTTCGAAGCGGTGCCGCTGGTCGTCCGGGTCGTTGAGTTCGCTGAACGCATTGGCGATCTCCCGGCCGGTGATGAACAGCTCGAACCGGTCGGTGACCGCCGGATCCTCTTCGTTGCGCCGGGCCAGCGGCGAGACTTCGGTCGGATAGGAGGTGATGAAGGTCGGATCGATGAGCTGTTCCTCGACGAGCAGCTCGAAGAGCTCCGTCTTGGCCTTGCCGGCGCCGGCCTGGGGCTCGAGTTTGATGCCGCGTTGCCGGGCCATCTCGAGAACCTGCCGGTCATCGGCGAGCAGTGGCGGCTCGATACCGGCGATCTCGGTCAAGGCCTGGTCCATGGTCAGCCGCCGCCACGGCGGGGTCAGGTTGACCTGGTTGCCCTGGTAGCTGATCTGCATCGTGCCGTGCACCTGCCGGCAGACCGAGGAGATCATCTGCTCGGTGAGTTCCATCAGGTCCTCGTAGGTAGCGTAGGCCTGATAGAACTCGAGCATGGTGAACTCGGGGTTGTGCCGGGTCGAGAGGCCCTCGTTGCGAAAATTGCGGTTGATCTCGAAGACCCGCTCGAAACCGCCGACCAGCAGCCGTTTCAGATAGAGTTCCGGGGCGACGCGCAGGTAGAGGTCCATACCGAGTGCGTTATGGTGGGTCCTGAACGGTTTGGCCGTGGCGCCGCCGGGCAGGGGCTGCATCATCGGCGTCTCGACCTCCATGAAGTCGCGCTCGCTGAGAAAGTCGCGGATCAGCCTGATGATCTGAACCCGGGTGCGGAACGTGGCACGGCTTTCCGGGGTGACGATCAAGTCGACATAGCGTCTGCGATAGCGGGTCTCGACATCGGTCAGGCCGTGCCATTTTTCCGGTAGCGGCCGGAGCGATTTGGAGATCATCGCGATCGTCTTCGCGTGGATCGACAGCTCGCCGGTCTTGGTCTTGAACAAGGTGCCCTCGGCGCCGACGATATCGCCGATATCCCATTTGCCAAACGCGGCGAACTGCCCCTCGCCGATGGTGTCCTTACGGATGTAGATCTGGATCCGCTCGCTGCTGTCTGACACAGAGAAAAAGGCGGCCTTGCCGAATTTGCGCATGGCCATGATCCGGCCGGCAATGCGATAGACGGCGCCGCCGGCCTCTTTTTCTTCCGGCTGGAGGGCCTGGCCTTTCGGCAGCAGTTTGGCGATCCGGTGGCTCGGCTGAAATGAATTGGCATAGAGTTTGACGCCGAGATCGGCCAGTGCCGCCGCTTTTTCCCGTCGCTGTGCAAGAAACTGGTTGTCGGTGCTCATCTTCTTGTCCTGATTGCTGGTGACGCCGCAATCCCCGAGCCGGATTGCTCGCCGGGGCCGCCGGTTCGCCGGGATGGTGTCGTTATCGGTCGGATCGGTTGCTGCGAGACTCTCAATTTATAAAGGGGACAGATTGTGCATCTGTCCCCTTTACCTGGTGCTGCGCGTGCCTTCACCCTGTCAAGTCGTTTACCGGCATTCGTTCGGGTTGTCAATTCTTTTCCAGCAAAACAACGGTTTCGAGGTGATGGGTCTGGGGAAACATATCGATCGGCTGGACGGAAACCAGGCGAAACCCTGCGGTCGTCAGCTCCGCGCAGTCCCGGACCAGCGTTGCCGGATCACAGGAGACATAGATCAGTCGGCGATTGCAGAGACGGGCGAGCAGCGGGGCCAGACCGGGCATTCCCTGACGCGGCGGGTCGCAGACGATCAGGTCGAAGGACCGCGCTTCCTCGACCAGGTCCCGGCAAGCATCGACGACTGCTGTTTTTCGGAAACTGAGGTTGTCGAGTTCGTTCCGGGCACCGTTTAGACGGGCGCTGCGGATCGCGGCGCCCTGGCTTTCGACGCCGAGAACATGGCCCGCCCGGCGGGCCAGCGGCAACGAGAAATTGCCCATGCCGCAGAACAGGTCGAGCACGCGGCTTGCTTCGTCAACTGAGGCCAGGGCCACGACGACATCGACCAGAACCCGGTTCTGCTCGATGTTCACCTGGCTGAAACCGCCTGCCTCCCATGCCAGTTGCAGCGGCGGCGTCCCTGGAAGTTCCAGGGACAGCAAGCGGTTTACAGCGCTTTGGTTCGCGGTGAACGGTCCTTCGGCGGCGAAGGCCCTGCCGGTGAGCAGGACCCGAGTCCGTCCGTCGCCGCCGTCGGCGAGCCGCCGTGCCGCACGGCGATCGGCGGGGCGGGGCGGACGACGGAGCTGAAACAACAAACACAGGGACATGTCCCGCGGGTCCAGCAGCAACTCGACCGAATCGCTGGTGCCGGCCAGGGTGCGAAACGGCTTTGTCTCGCCGAGGCGGGCCAGGTTGTCGTCTATGCGTTGATGGGCGAGCAGGCAGCGGTTGATCGGGATCACCTGGTGCGAGTGAAAGCGGTGGAAGCCGACCCGGCCCCTGCCATCGACCTGGAGCCGGATGCGCTGGCGGTAGCCAAACGGCTGCATTGCTTTGCGGACTGGAGCGATCGACTCGGCCTGGCCACTGATTGCCGGTGCCGGACTTCGGGCAAAGAGCTCGACGAGGATGTCGTGTTTGAGTCGGCACTGGGTGTCATAATCGGCATGCTGCAGGTTGCAGCCGCCGCAGCTGCCGTAAGCGGGGCAGGGTGGCGCGATGCGGCCCCGATGAGCCGTGAGAACCGCCGTCGCCCGCGCATAGTCGAGCTGCTTCTGGCGCCGGTCGATGGTGATTGCTACCGTCTCGCCCGGCAGGCTGAACTGGACCAGCACGTTCTTGCCTTCCGGCAGATGAGCCAGACCGTAGCCGCCGTTGACCACCTTTTTTATCGTGACGACCTGACTATTCTTGCAGTTCACAACCATATCCGACTATAATGACCACCGTCTTGCTGTCCGTCGCTTGTTCTCCGGGCGAGCACCCGTCCATCATCCGCTGCCCATAGTACACGATCATTGCATTATCGAGCCCCGTTTTTTTTCTGTCTGCTGCTGCTCATCGTTGCCGTCGACGGCAGGTGTGAAAGCGATCTCACCGTTTCGGTCACCGGGATAGAGGGCAGGCTTCACGACAATGTCATGGCCCGCCTGCGCATCAATCTCTTCCGGGAAAACAGCGCTCTCAGCACCGCCGAAATCAGGCGTCTGCATCGGCTCGCCGAAGAAGATATCGTTTCGGCCCTGGAACCCTACGGCTATTATAACGTAACGGTCGACGGCCGGCTCGAACGCGACGAGGCGAGTTGGCAGGCGATCTACCGGGTGGCCGTCGGTGATCCGGTCGTCGTGAGCAGTGTTTCCGTCGGTGTTGTCGGTGAAGCGGCACACCTGCCCGAATTGGCCGATGCCCGGGCGCGCTTTCCTCTCCAGCCGGGGGAGGTGCTTGAACACCAGCGCTACGAGCAGGGAAAAAAGAAACTGCTCAGCCGCGCCCGTTCCCTCGGCCTGCTGGCGGCAATATATACGACCAGCGAAATCAAGGTGGACCGCGAGGACAACGAGGCCGAGATCACGCTGGTTCTGGATACCGGCAGACGCTTTGTCTTTGGCGAGATAGACAGCGATCAGCGGGTTATTTCCGGGGGACTGCTGGCCCGTTTCATCCCCTTCGAGCCCGGGGAGCCGTTCAGTCGATCGTCGCTGCAGGAGCTGCAGCGCGACCTGTCCCGCACCGATTGGTTCGATACCGTGTTCGTTACCGCCGATACCAGTGACCTGGAACATCGTGCGGTGCCGGTAACCATCAATCTCACCGAGCAGGAGCGCTACAATCGCTACAGCTTCGGTGTCGGCTATGCCACCGATATCAGAAGCCATGTGCGCTTCGAATGGTTGAACCGGCTGCTCAACGAGCGGGGGCACCAGGCGTTTGCCTCTTTTCTGGTCGGTGAACAAAGGAGCCTCTGCCTGGTCAATTATTCCGTCCCGGTAGCCGATCCGCGGTTCAGTACGGTGACCGCCAGCGGTCTGTGGAACCGCGAATTGTGGGAAGATACGGTAACCAGCAAAGTGTCGGCCGGGCTCGCCTATGATTATCTCACCCCGGAGTATCTTTTCGGGGTGTCCGTCGAGGCCCTCAACGAGGATTACCGGATCGGCTCGAAACGCGGTTCGACCGCTCTGTTGATGCCGGGGATCAAAGGATCGCTGGCCCTGGCGGACGATGTGGTGACTACCGAAAACGGCCTGCGGGTCACCGTCGAGATCAGCGGCGCCAGCCAGGATCTGCTCTCCGAAGCATCGTTTCTCAAGCTGCGCGGCGACGGAAAATTGATCCTCAGCCCGATCGAGGGCTGGCGGCTGATCGGCCGCGGCTCGGTCGGCGGTATCCTGGTCGAAGATATCGATGATATCCCGCCGTCGCTGCGGTTCTATGCCGGCGGCGAAAAGAGTGTTCGAGGCTATCGCTACCGGAGCTTGGGACCGGTCGATGACAGCGGCAATGTCGTCGGCGGCCGGCTCCTGCTGACCGGCACCATCGAGATCGAACGCCGGCTGTCTCGTTATTGGCGGGCGGCGGCTTTTTATGACGTGGGCAACGCAATGGACGATTTCGAAGTCAATCTGGTCGACGGCATCGGCATCGGTATCGGGGTCGCGCTGCCGTTCGGTCAGGCACGACTCGATCTGGCCTACCCGCTTCAGGATGAGGGCCGGTCCCAGGCGGTTTATCTCAGCGTCGGGGCCGATCTGTGATGCGCCCTCTATTGATAGGCACTGGGCTGGCGAGCCTCGTCCTGCTGACGCTGATGGCCGTGCTGCTGTTCAGCAGTGGTGGCTTGAGCATGACCGTCCGGCTGATCAGCGGGCTGTCCGGCGGCGGGATCGTCGTCGGTGAGAGCCACGGCCGCCTGGCCGGCGACTGGCGTCTTGAGGATGTGGCCGTGGAAATGACCGGTGGCCGGATCACCATTGGCGAGATGGCCTGTCGCTGGCAGCCCCGCAAACTGCTTCGCGGCGCGTTGTCGATTGGTGCCTTGACCGCCCGCCAGGTGAAGGTGACGGTGTTCGATGCCGAGCGGCAACGGACAGAGACCGTGGAACCCGCCGGCCCAATGGAGCTGCCGTCGCTGAGTCTGCCGCTCGCCGTGCTGATCGGCAGTTTGCAGGTCGACGGCTTGATCCTGCAGGATGAGGCCGGCGGTGAGCTGTTTTCACTGGCCAGCCTGACCGCCGGACTGTCGATGGAGCGTGAACTGCTGACCCTGAGCGACGTGAGGCTGGAAACGGCCGACGCCCACGTCGAGCTGGCCGGCAGTGTTCGTTGTGGTGGTGACTGGCCGCTCAACCTGACCGGCAGCTGGTCGGTCGGGTTGCCGCCTTGCAATCGCCTGCAGGGCACCGCTGCCGTGGACGGTTCGGTGGCCGCGGCCGATGTTTCGCTGCGCCTCGAGCAGCCGCTGGCAGCGGAACTGACCGGCATCCTTACCGGCCTGCCGGCCCGGCTGTCCTGGCAGCTGCAGGCCGGCGGCCGGCAGCTGGACCCGGCGGCCATCTGTCCCGCCTGGCCGGCTGCGGCCATCGACCTGTCGCTGGCCGCAAACGGCAACGGCAGCGACTATCGCGGCAGCATCGATATTACCGCCGCGGTTGCCGACCTGCCGGTAGTTTCAGTGACGCTCCCGGTCGCCGGCACGCCTGCCGGTCTTGTCCTGGAGCACGGGCAGATCACCGGGGGCGGCGGCAGCGGCCGGCTGGACGGGAGGCTGAACTGGCAAGACGCGCTGTCCTGGCAGCTGCAGGCCGGCGGCGCGCAGCTGGACCCGGCGGCCATCAATTCCGCCTGGCCGGCTGGGACCGTCGACCTGTCGCTGGCCGCGAGCGGCAACGGCAGCGGCTATCGCGGCAGCATCGATATTACCGCCGCGGTTGCCGACCTGCCGGTAGTTTCAGTGACGCTCCCGGTCGCCGGCACGCCTGCCGGTCTTGTCCTGGAGCACGGGCAGATCACCGGGGGCGGCGGCAGCGGCCGGCTGGACGGGAGGCTGAACTGGCAAGACGCGCTGTCCTGGCAGCTCGAACTGGCCGGCAGCGGCTTTGATCCGGGCTCTTTTGGTCCGGCGCCGGCCGGGGCGCTCGATCTGACGGCGCGCACCGCTGGGCGGTTCAGCGATGACGGGCTCTCCTGGCAGATGGCGGTTGATGATCTGCGCTTCCGGACCGCACAGATCGATCAACCGCTGGCCGGCACGGCACAGCTCACCGGAACGGCGGTGGGGCTGGATGGTGAGGCGCAGCTCACCGCCGGCGGAAGCGCCGTATCGACTCGGGCGGCGGTTGGCTGGAGCGACGGGCTGAGCTGGGACGGCCGATTGGCGCTCGACGCCTTCGACCCATCGTTATTGAATGATCTGCCGAGCGGCGCCATCGATGCGGAGCTGTCCAGCCGTGGCAGCAGCGGCGGGCAGCATCTCGACATCGAGGCGACCCTGGAACGGTTGTCGGGCCGCCTTGCCGGCCATCAGCTGGAGGGCGGCGGCACCGCGACCTACCGGGATGGACGCCTGCTGGTCAGCAACCTGGAGATCAGCAACGGCGCGAATCGGCTCGTGGTCGACGGAACCGTCGCTGAGCGTCTCGATCTGCAGGTTGCCGTGGTCGGTGCCGAGTTGGAGCGACTCTATGAACCGCTGCGCGGCGAGGTGACCCTGTCCGGTCGATTGTCCGGAACCCGGAGCGCCCCGGTTATCGACGGACGGCTGACGGCAACGGCGCTTCATTACCACGATTACGGCCTGCAATCCGGTACCGGGACCATCCGCTTCGGCCATGACGGGCCGGAGACGATCGATGTGTCCGTGCAGGTCCGGGGGCTGGCCGGCGACGGTCTGACAGCGGAACGTGGCAGCCTGCGGGTCGCCGGCTCGCGCAGCGACCACCGGGTTGATCTGGACCTGCGCGGCGCCGCCGGCCGTGTGGAGGCGACGCTCACCGGGGCGCTCGCAGCGGGGTGGCGGTGGGCCGGGGCTCTGCAAGAAGCGGGATTTGTTTCAGATACCTATGGAGACTGGCGGCAGAGCGGCACCGCCGATTGCCTGTTTGGTGCCGATCAGATGGAGGTCGGCGGGCTCTGCGTCGCGTCCGGAGCATCCTCTCTCTGCGCCGACGGGGTCTGGCGCGCCTCCGGCGACTGGTCGGTCGAGCTTTCCTCGCTGCGCCTGGTCCTCGGCGATCTGCATGGCTGGGGGGTGGTGAACTCCCCGCTGGTCGGCACCGTCGAGGGAACCGCGTCGGTCACCGGTGAGGGAGCCTTGCTCAAGCACGCTGCGGGGACGTTCTCTGCCGCCGATCTCGAGGTCAATGTCGGCGAGGAAGGCTGGTATCCCGACCTGCACTGGAGCGGCAGCCGGCTCGCTGTCGAGTTGGCCGAGATGACCCTGAACGCCACGCTCTCTTCCCGCTTCAGCGACGACAGTCTCCTGAGAGCCCGGCTGGCGATTAACGGGCTGACCGGATTTGCTGCCGATTTCCGGCAGCTGCCGATCAGCGGCCGGGTGCAGCTCGAAGGTGTCGACCCCGAGCCGCTGGCACCGCTGACTGACGATTACCTGCTGCCGTCCGGCCGGTTGACTGCCGACCTGAGCATCGGCGGAGAGCTTCAGGCTCCATGGCTGTCCGGCCGCGTCGAACTGGAAGATGGCGAGATCGGTTTTCCCGAACTGGGCATCGCGTTGAGCGATCTGCACGGCACTGTCCATGGCCGAGGCGAACGGTTGACGGTCGAGCTGCGCGGCCGATCGGGCGACGGGACGGCTCGCGGCAGCGGCGAATTGGTGTTCCCGGCGTCCGGGTGGCGCGGCGATTTCCAGATCACCGGTGATCATTGCCTGCTGGTCGACGAGAGCGAGTTGATGATTGTTGCCAGTCCCGATGTCGAGCTGGCCATCGGCCCGGACGGCGGCAGTTTGAGCGGTCGGGTGCATATCCCGGAAGCGCTGGTGCAGCCCGAGGAGATGCGCGGCTCGGTGTCGCCGTCGTCCGATGTGGTTTTTGTCGACCAGAACGAAGAGGCATCGGCCTGGCCGTTTCGGTTCTCCGTCGATATCGACCTGGGCGAACAGGTGCGGGTCGAGGGCTATGGGGTGGCTGCCGTGTTGACCGGCGGCCTCGCCGTCAGCGACACTCCCGAACAGGGGATAATCGGCCGTGGCGAGTTGATCATCGATAACGGCACCTTCACCTTGTACGGCCAGCCGTTGCGGATCAGTCGCGGGCGGCTGGTGTTCACCGGCGGCATGATCGACAATCCGGACCTCGATATCGTCGCCCGGAAGACGGTGCAGGGCAGCGCCTTTGGCCCGGACGGCGCGGTGGTCGGCGTCAAGGTGAGCGGCAGCGCCCAGAATTATCACCTGGAGCTGTTTTCCCAACCGGCCATGGCGGAAAACGATATCGTCGCCTATCTGCTGCTGGACAAACCGATCGCCGCCGCCGGCGACGAGAACAGCCGGGGCATCGTCAACGAGGCGATCACCGCGGTCGGCCTGGCGGCCGGCAACGACATCCTCGGCGATATTACCGGCTTCATGCCGATCGACGATCTGCACCTGGAGGGCAGCGCCGACCAGGGCGGAGCGTCGCTGGTTCTCGGGAAGCGCTTGACCGATGATCTGTCGATCAGTTACGACTTCAACCTGTTCGAACATGCCGCCGCATTTCGGGTACGCTACGAGTTCGGCCATGGTTTTTCCGTGCAGAGCAGGAACTCCATCGAGTCGAACAGTGTGGAGCTGCTCTATTCATTTGAACGTTAGGTCCGATAAAATGAGCTTCAGCAAGGGGAGGAGTAGCATGGAGCTGCAACAGCGTATCCGGAACCAGCTGCAGGAGTCACTGAAAAACCGGGACACCGAGAGGACCGCGGCCATCAGGGTGCTCATCGGCGAATTTCAGCGGCAGCCCGACAAGGAGCTGAGCGATGACCAGGTCGTCGCCATCATCAAAAAGCTGATCAAATCAGAGAGCGAACTGCTGGCCGCCTCCGGCCGGACGGGATCGCCCTTTATCGAGATCCTGGAGAGCTACCTGCCGCGGCAGGCCGATGAAGAGGAGATCAGGGTCTGGATTGGCGAGAACATCGATTTTGCCGATTATGCCAACAAGATGCAGGCCATGAAGCCGATCATGGCCCATTTCGGCAGTAGCGCCGACGGGGCGACGGTGAAACGCATCCTGCTGGACTTTTAAGCGCCCGGCTGCAGCGCTTGCGATCGGTGTTGATACGGGAAAAGACGGCGCGCTCTTATTCCTGCCAGCTCGCATAGGGATGGCGTGACAGGAAGGCATTGTAATAGCGCTGATCGCCGGTTACTTCGGCGCCGACCCAGGGGGGGCGGGCAAAGGCCTGGTGCTCGTCGTCCAGTTCGATCTCGGCCAGCAGCAGGCCGCGGTTTTCACCAAAAAACTCATCGACTTCCCAGGTGAAGCCCTGATAGTCGATCCGGTACCTGATCTTTTCGATCAGCGTTCCGGAACAGAGGGCATCGAGCAGCTCATCCGCATCCGCGATCGGAATCTCGTATTCGAACTCGAGCCGGCGCGCCCCATCACCGGGTCCCTTGATGGTCAGATAGCCTCGCTCGCCGGCCCGGCGAACCCGTACCGTCCGTTCCCGGTCGGCAACGATGTAGCCTTGCCGATACTTGGTGCCGGTGGCGGATCGGTGCCAGTCGGTGCCGACAACCAGGAATTTTCGTTCAATCTCGATACCCATCGTCCGCCTCGTTATCGGTTGTCGGAGTGGGGGTGGCGCCGTCGGACTTCGGCTGATCCGGTTCCGGGCAGGGGTGGCGCCGGCGTTGGGGCCTGAGCACCATGTTCATAACCGGCAGGTAGTCGCGAAAAACGGTGCCGTAGATTTCCCAGATGGTGATGAACAATGCTGCGATGATCGGGCCGATGATAATGCCGAGAATACCGAACATGGTAATGCCGCCCAGGGTGCCGAAGAGCACGAACAGATCGTGCATTTCGGTATCCTTGCCGACCAGGCGGGGGCGCACCAGGTTGTCGAGATTGCCGGCCACCGCGCCGCAGAGCAGCGCCAGGATCAGAGCGCCGCTGAAATCGCCGATGAGCAGCAGGATGATCAGCGCCGGCACCCAGACCAGGGCCGTGCCAAGGGCCGGGATGATCGAGGCCGCCGCCATGACCGTGCCCCAGAATACCGAGCCTTTGATGCCGGCCAGGGCAAAGGCCACCCCGCAGATCGAACCCTGCAGCAGGCCAATGATCAGCGTGCCCTTGATGGTGGCCCGGGCCACCGAGGTGAAGCGGTGCAACAGCAGCTGCTCGTCGGCATCGCGCAGCGGCAGGAAATAGAGAATCTTGCCGAGCAGCACATCGCCCATGAACAGGAAGTAAAACATCACATAGAGCATCACGATCGTGCCGAAGATTGCCGTGATGGTCAGGTTGGCCACCGACGACAGTCCGTCGATCAGGAAGGAGCTGACGGTGCCGACCAGCTGGCCGGCCTTTTCGATCAGCACGTCGCGATACGGCAGGAGTTGGTCGAGATAGGGGATTTTCTCGATATAGCGGTTGAGGACCGTTGGCTCGTTGATCAGGGTCTGGACGAACGGCGTGACGGACTGGGCGACGTTGATCGCCTGACCGACCACCACGCCGATCAACACCGACAGGGGAGCCAGGACCAGCAGCACCATGGCGATCACCGTCAGGATCGAGGCGATCTGAGGACGGTCGCCGAGTTTCTCGGCCAGCCAGCGATGGGTTGGGCTGAGCATCGCGGAGAACAGCCCGGCCATGAACAGCGGCATCAGAAATTGCTGGATCATCGACAAGAATATCGCCGAAATGATCAGCACCAGGCTCAGTAAAACCAGTTTTTGAACGGATTCGGTATGCACGGGACCTCGGTATCAACGGCGGCTGCCGGGCAGCCGCTCGAAACGATTGATATCTGTGTTTTTTCTGACGCGGTCGGTCTCGAAGACGGTACCGTTCATGACGATAAAGACCCCGGCGGGCAGGGTCTGGACACCGATCAGGGCGCCGCCGATATTGAACAGGGCGTCGCTGGTGCGAAACAATGCGGGCTGCAGGGCACCGGTCAGGACAATAGTCTTGGCGACCACTTCGGCCAGGGCCCGACCGGTTTCGACCATGGTGTCGGTGCCGTGGGTGATCAGCACCCGGCGCTCCGGAGCTTCAGCTGTTGCCCGGCAGATGGCCCGGCGGTCCTGATCGGTGAGATCGAGACTGTCTTTGCGCATCAGGGAAACAATGCGGCAGGGGGGTGCCAGGTTCAGTTCGGCCAGCAGTTTTTCCATTTGCGGCGGACCGACTTCATAGGTGCTGCGGGCATCGAAGTAGAGCTTGTCAATGGTGCCGCCGGTGGTCAGGATCAGGATGGGGTCCATGGTATGAGTACGATGCGTCAAGTTCTCCGGCTCGAGGCAGCCGCGGCAGCTGCCGGTCGGTGAGAGCCCGACATGATACAGCCGGGCTCTCGCACCTCGGAGCCGGGGGGCGGGAGCCGCCGTCAAAAGAATTGTCTCTCTGTTTTATCCGTGTTTATATACCTGCTTCAAGGAGAAAGTGGTATTTTTTAATGGATCCTGCCGACCGACCACGGTCCGGCGAAACGTTCAACCGGCAATGCGCCAGGGAGTAAAAGATGAAGGTAGTGGCATTTAACGGCAGTGCACGGCAAAAGGGAAATACGACGATGTTGCTCGAGGCGGTTCTGGACCCGTTGGCCGAAGCAGGTGCGGAGACGGAATTGGTCGAGCTGGCCGGGACCAATCCGCAAGGCTGCAAGGCCTGTTACGTCTGTTTCAAGGAAAAAGATGGTACCTGCGTGGTCAAGGACGACATCATCAATGACTGCATCGCCAAGATGGTGCAGGCCGACGCCGTCATCCTCGGCTCGCCGACCTATTTTGCCGATGTTTCCAGCGAAATGAAGGCCCTGATCGACCGTTGCGGCATGGTCAGCCGGGCCAACGGCGACCTGTACCGGCGCAAACTCGGGGCCTCGGTGGTTGCGGCCCGTCGGGCCGGTGCCATTCATGCCTTTGATTCGATGAATCATTTCTTTTTGATCGGCCAGATGATCGTTGTCGGATCGAGTTATTGGAATATCGGCCATGGTCGTGAGAAAGGCGATGTGAGCGGTGACGAGGAGGGTATGAAGACCATGCGGCAGCTCGGTGAAAATATGGCCTGGCTGTTGACCAAACTGAAAGGGGCGTAGCCGGAGAGCGCCGGGGATGGCAACGAACAAGGCGGCGGCTGCCGTCCTGATCGTCGACGACGAGCAGGTGCATCGCTTCATGTTGCGCTCCCTGTTGCGGGAGTGGGGGTGGCAGTGCGTCGAAGCCGATGACGGAGATACCGCGGTCGCGGCCGTGCGGGAGCGTACCTATGAGGCGGTGCTGATGGATATACGCATGGCCCGGATGAGCGGCTACGAGGCCTTCGCCGAAATTCACCGGATCAGGCCGGCCCTGCCGGTGATCATCATGACCGCCTATTCTTCGGTCGATGATGCGGTCAACTTGATCAAACTGGGGGCCCACGACTATCTGACCAAACCGCTCGATTTTGACAGGCTGCGTTTGAGCCTGCGGCGAGCCGTCGATCATCACCAGGTGGAAGAGCGCCGGCAGCAGGCCGGTGGCCGGCGAGGAGAGCTGGAGACCAGGATCATCGGTGACTCGCCGCCGATGCGCGAGTTGCTGGAAATGATATCCTACGTGGCGCCGACCGAGGCCACGGTACTGATCACCGGGGAGTCCGGTACCGGCAAGGAGCTGGTGGCCGAAACCCTGCACCGCAACAGCGTGCGCCGGCAGGGACCGTTTATCAAGGTCAATTGCGCGGCGCTTGCCGATACCCTGCTCGAATCCGAATTGTTTGGCCACGAAAAAGGCGCATTTACCGGGGCCGATCGGCGCCGCGATGGCCGTTTCGTGCAGGCCGACGGGGGGACGCTGTTTCTCGACGAGATCGGCGAGACCACGCCGGCCATGCAGGTCAAACTGCTCCGGGCCCTGCAGGAAGGAGAGGTGCAGCGGGTCGGCGGTGAGGAGCTGCTGTCGGTGCAGGTGCGTATCATCGCCGCCACCAACCGTAATCTCGAAGAGGAAGTGGCCGCCGGAACGTTTCGCGAGGATCTCTTTTACCGGCTGAACGT
>CAYSSK010000045.1:15559-28831 GCA_964433645.1 uncultured Desulfofustis sp. | reverse complement strand
CATTTTCTCAATTTCTGTGCGCACATGATTTTTTAACTCCAAAGGTTCAACCACCTGGACTTCAGCGCCGTAACTGAGGACAACCCTGGTCAATTCGCGGAAATCGGCGGTGGGAAAACTGAGGAGCAGGCTGCCGTCGAATGTGGGGCTGGTCTGTTGATGAGGGTGCCAGACTTGCTCAAGGATGCGAGGAGCAATTGCAGGAGAAAAACAAAGCGTTATCGAAGTGGTGGTCTCACCCTGCATGATGCCGAAGTGGTGGCGAGTGAACTCTTTGATCGGCGGTAAATTTTGGGGCACTCGAACTGGCTTGTCTGCAAATTCAGCCTGTTGTATCCGGGCCAGGGCAAAATCACGAATGGCTTCTCTTTTTGAGCACCACGCCAACAAATACCAACTACCCATGTAGTGCATCAAATGAAGCGGTTGCACGGTCCTCTCCGAGATGATCCCGCTGTACGGAGACCGATACATGATGCGTAACGAGCGATCGTCGAAAAGAGCGCGCACCACCAATCTGAAAAAATGCTCGTTGACTCTGGCGTACTCGATATTTTTAACGGAGATTTTGTCACTGAGCCTTTCCAGACAGGCGTATCCTTCCGTGCGGGAAAGACTCAGCATCCTGCCGATCAAGCGACAGAGGTCTTCTTTGACGGCGGTATCGGGGATGGTCGTGGCTAATCGCGCTGCCAAAACCAGGGCCAGGAGGTTGGCCTCATCGAGCCAGTGAACCGGGATCTCGAAGGAGTTATCGGTGTAGCGGTAACCGTTCTTTCGGCGGTCAAAAACGAGCGGGGCCTGGAGGCGGTCGCGGATAAATTCGATATCCCGCTGGGCGGTCCGCTCCGAGATCTCGAATTCCTCAACCAGGTTCCTGGAGTTTGGGAAACGCAATCGCTTGATCTGGGAATGAAACCAGATAAAACGCTCGAACTTTAATCGTTCGGACACGCGATCCTCTTGAGGTAGGCCAATTGGACCTTGCTATAACACCCGTTGATACATTCTTGTCTACCATAGCCGGATAGCAGCAGCAACCGCTAAAAATGATTGACGTTTTCATCGAGTCAGGGACGTGGGATCGGGTACTGCAGAACGAGTGCAGCAAATCGGCAGCATATCGCAACATTTATCAGCAAGCCGGCTTGGTCTTGTTTTGTTTCAGTTGAAATTGGAGAATTCTCGATTCAAAGTTGGTGGGCTACATCCCGGAGCCATTTCCGGGGGAGGCATATCCAAGCTCCTGAGTCGGAGCCCCGCCGGAGGCGAGGGCGGAAAAGTCGCTCCTTCGCCATCGCCAGTCCCAATCTGCTACCAGCGGTGCAGCGTTTCTCCTAAACCGGCGGCGAGCAACCGCACATGGCAACCCACAACCTGCTGCTGCGGCTCGGTGATGCCATGTTTCTTGAGGTTATTGCGCCGAATCCTGTCGTTCATGCCCCGGTCCGGCCTCGCAGGTTTGCCCTGGTCAGTCTCACCCCCGGCTCACTGCCACGCCTTTCCGCCTGGGTTATCCGCACGCCGGACATCAATGCCTGCGTTGCCGCCGCCGCCGAATCGCTTGGAACCATAGTACCCATGTGTCGCGACGAACTCACCTGGCATATTACCATTCCAAGCGACGGCTCGGTTCCACTGGATGGTGCAGTCCCCGCCCTCATTCAGTGGCAAACCGATGTGCACCCGCCACCACATTTGAAGATAAAGGCTTGTACCTTGCCCGGCTCGAGATCTTTTATCTGGATCCAGACCGCCTCTCCCGGCAGCTATTGCCCTTGCATCTCGACGCACCGGTTGTTGTTTCTCCGGCACCGTCCCCCGTGCCAGCGCGTCTGGTCGCACATATCGATACACCGCAGGGGCTTCGGGTCCTTTGACAGGGAGACATGTTTTGCGGTTTGCGAGGCATCACCCCTGTCAAACTCGGAGTAGTCATAAAAGTGGGTCGTTTTCTTCGGTTCGTTGTTGCCGGATTGGAGTGCGTAACCGTGTCATTGTTGTTTCATGGTACGACTCAACGTTGTATAATGGTTACATGAAGAAGAATGTACTCAGCAGCAAAAACCCCTATCTTCGGGATCGTACCAAGCGGCGTGCCGCGCTGGTGGCCTCGGTATCATCTTCTTCGGCAATCGAGGGCATTTCCGCCCGTGTTCTGCTTGATGCCTACAGTTCCGCAAAGAAAGGGCGGTCTACATCCCCGCATTCCGTAAAGAACGGGCGATCACGACGCTAAACACCGTCTCCATTGGCTGATAATTCCGCGCCACTCCCTGTTGGACGGCGGCAAAATATTCTTCTCGTCGCTCCTGCTCGAAATCACTGAAATCAAGCAGCGGGAGGCCTGCCTGTAAGGCCATCAGGGTGGCGAGCAACCGGGCCAATCTACCGTTTCCCTCACGGAATGGGTGGATAAGGATCAACTCGGTATGTACCAAAGCCAAAGCGGTAACAATCTCTTGCTGGATGGCAAAGGTGCAGGGCGTGTACCTGGCAAGTACTTCCCGCTCGAACGCGGCCATCAAGGCCGGGATGTGGGCTGGTGCAGCAAACGGGAAGTTGCCTTTGCTCATCATCACCTGGCGATAACTGCCGGCCCATTGATACACGGTACCAAGCCATTTGTGGTGCATGGTCTGGATATCTTTGGCGGTGAAACGGTGCTGCTGGGCACATTCGTCGAGGAGTTGGTCGGTGAGGTCGAACAACAGCTCGGTTTCCAATTGCTCCATCTCCTGTTTGTTATAGATTCCTCGTAGGTTGCGTAACACCCGTTTGTCA
Organism: uncultured Desulfofustis sp.; assembly: GCA_964433645.1. Classification (GTDB taxonomy): domain Bacteria; phylum Desulfobacterota; class Desulfobulbia; order Desulfobulbales; family Desulfocapsaceae; genus Desulfofustis. Next base: position 26,047 of record CAYSSK010000045.1, on the reverse strand, counting down.
GAGCCGGGCATATATTGATCTTCAAGCAGGCCAGAAGTGTTGTATCGGTCAGATCCTACCATGTCAGTTTCTGGGTGCCGTCAATAATGTACGTGGACATTTAGAGAAAATTCAATGGATCGACATCTTAAAAAGTGTGGAATTGGGGAGACACTTTTTTGGGGAGATGTAAAGCTTCTAGCTGCAGATAAGAAATCCTGTGTGTAATTCCGGAGCCAGTGAGCATCTAGGCTCATGAATGATTTTTCCACCTTGAGAGTTTTGTGTTCAGGTTGAGTAACCGGTTTTATTCTGGGCCTCTTTATTTGCTATCTGCTCAAAGTATCTAGCAACTGTTGTTGGTAATTGCAAGAAAGCACATCAAAAACAGTGGGTAACGCGGGATTAATGGTAAGTCTTTTGCTACGAATGGAGACTGGAAAGGGAAAGGCGAACCGGCCATAGAGTATGGCATAGGGAAAAAGAAAAGGGGTTAAAGGCTTTCGCCTTTAACCCCTTTGAACTTTCTGGTAGCGGGGGGAGGATTTGAACCTCCGACCTTCGGGTTATGAGCCCGACGAGCTACCGGACTGCTCCACCCCGCGTCACAATCTCGCAATATACCATAACTCGGGGGTCAGTCAAGTTCTTTCGTCGGGAGGAGGAGTGTTTCTTCGCCGAGTAGGCGGCGCAGGGCGGTCATGATATGGTCGGGGAGTTTGGTCAGCTTGCCGGCCCGGGTGATTGCCGCGTTGATCGTGTAGCCTCTGGTCAGCAGGGTCGGACGGGAGCGGTTTTCGTCCTGGCGGAGGATGCGGTAGCTGAATTTGCAGGTGTAGGTGTGCAGTTCCGCTATGGTCGTCTCGATGATCAGTAGGTCGTCGTAGAAAGCGGGCGATTTGTAGCGGACGAAGCATTCGGTGACCGGCAGCACGATGCCGAGTTTTTCGATGTCCCGGTAGGAGCAGACCCGCTCCCGCATCATTTCGGTGCGGCCCTGCTCGAAATAGCGTAGGTAGTTGGCGTTGTAGACGACGCCGCCGGCGTCGGTGTCGCCGTAGAGGACGCGGCAGCTCATCCGGTGGACCGCCTGGTTGTCGATGGTCATGGAGTCGTTTCGTCTGTTTGCAGGAGCAGCTCGAGCATCCGGTGTCCGGGGGTGAGCGGCAGGGGGTGATGTGGGTGTTTGGCAAGGCGCTCGTCAAAGGGGCTGATCGTCTCGGGCCAGGGCTCCCTGGAATCGTAGAGCAGGGCGGGCACCGGCTCGTCGGTGTGGGTGCGCAGGGCCAGCGGCGTGAAGTGATCCATCGTGACGATCAGCCGGTACGGCTCGCCATGTTGGTTCAGAGTGGAGCTGATCGGGGCGACGATGCGGGCGTCGAAGTCTTCGATGGCCTGGATCTTGTGGTCGAGGCGGCCCTGGTGGCCGGCTTCGTCCGGGGCCTCCAGGTGGACGAAAACAAAATCCCGGTCCTGCAGGGCGCTCAGCGCGGCCTGGGCCTTGCCTTCGTAATTGGTGTCGATATAACCGGTGGCACCCGGGACCCGGACGATCTCCAGGCCGGCACAGACGCCGAGCCCGTTGAGCAGGTCGACCGCCGAGATCATCGTGCCGCTGATGCCGAACCGCTGAGCCAGCGTCGGCATGGTCGGGGGCGTGCCCATGCCCCAGGGCCAGATGGCGGTGGCCGGCAGCTGGCCGGTTGCCTGGCGGCGCCGGTTGACCGGGTGGTCGGCGAGGATTGCTTCCGCATCCTGGACCAGACCTCGCCAGGCGGTGGTCTCGAGGTAGGTCTGCCAGGCGTTGCTGACATCTTTGCCGATATAGTCGTGGGGGGGCACGGTATCCGGAAGTGGAACCCGGTCTTTGACCACCAGCAGGTGCCGGTAGCTGATGCCCGCGTGGAACTGGAAGATGCTCTGGTCGCAGGCCTGCTGCAGGGCGCCGATCAACTCAGCGGCTTCCTCGGAGCTGATGTGGCCGGCACTGAAGTCGATCATCGAGCGGCGGCTGTCGGGACCGTTTTCGATGGTCACCAGGTTGCAGCGAAAAGCGGTTTCCCCGTCGGCCAGGGTGACGCCCATGCTCGCCGCTTCCAGCGGCGCCCGGCCCGTGTAGTAGCGGGCCGGGTCGTAACCGAGCAGCGACATGTTGGCGACATCGCTGCCGGGGTGAAAGCCGGCCGGGACGGTGCTGAGGCGTAGCGGCCGGGCCTGGCTGCAGAGCGCGTCCATGGCAGGGGTGCGGGCCGCCTGCAGCGGGGTTTTGCCGCCGAGTTCGACGATCGGGTGGTCGCCCATCCCGTCGCCGACGAGGATCAGGTATTTCATGGCTCGATCCGGTTCCGGCGGTCTCAGCGCTCTTCGATGAGCACGCGGATTTTTACGGTCGGCTCGGGGCAGGCGTCCAGCGCGTCGATTTCGGCCAGCGCCCGGGTCACGTCCGCCTCACGGGCTTCGTGAAGTTGCAGCACGACATGGACCGGCTGACCGGGTTGCTGGCCTTTTTGGATCACCGATTTGATCGAGATGTTGTGCCGGCCGAGAATACCGGAAACGGCCGACAGGACGCCCGGCTGGTCCAGTGCCGTGACCCGAAAATAAAACGGGCAGGTCAGCTCGCCCATCGGCGTGATGGTCGGCCGGCTGAAGTGCTGCGGCAGGTAGGACAGCGCCGGCACCCGGTTGATCGCGCCGGCCAGGATGTTGCGGCCGATATCGACGACATCGGCCGCAACGGCGCTGCCGGTCGGCATCATGCCGGCGCCGTGCCCGTAGAACAGCACGTCGCCGACGGTATCGCCGGTGAACTGGATAGCGTTGAACGAGCCGTTGATATTGGCCAGCAGGTGGTTGGCGGGGACCATGGTCGGGTGCACCCTGGCTTCGACATGGTCGCCGTGGTTGCGGCTGATGGCCAGCAGTTTGAGGCAATAGCCGAACTCCCGGGCGAAATCGATGTCGATCGGTTTGATACTGCTGATTCCCTCGACGGCGATGTCATCGAGATGCACGTGCTTGCCGTAGGCGATCGACATCAGGATCGCCAGCTTGTGGGCGGTGTCGATGCCTTCCACGTCGTAGGTCGGGTCGGCCTCGGCAAAGCCGAGCCGTTGCGCTTCGGCGAGGACCTCTTCAAACGGCGTGCCGTGCTCGGTCATCTGGGTCAGGATGAAGTTGGCGGTACCGTTCATGATGCCGCGGATCGACTCGACGCGGTTGGCCGCAAGGCCCTCCTTGAGCGCCTTGATGACCGGGATGCCGCCGCCGACGCTGGCCTCGAAGCCGACCTCGACGTTGCGGGCCGCCGCCGCTTCGAAGATCTCTTTGCCGTGGATGGAGAGCAGCGCCTTGTTGGCGGTGATCACGTGCTTGCCGTGCTCGATGGCGGTCAGCAGAAAGGTCCTGGCCGGCTCGATGCCGCCGATCAGCTCGACGACAATGTCGATGGCCGGGTCGGTGAAGATATCGGCGGCATCCCGGCTGAGCACGACATCGCGGTACTCGTCCGGCAGGGAGGTGCGGGCGATGTCGGCGACCCGGCTGAGAATGATCGGTACGCCGACCTTCTGGGCCAGCCGTTCCTGCTGCAGCAACAAGGTCTTGGCCAGACCGCTGCCGACCGTGCCAAAACCGATGAGTCCTACGCGAATTGCATCTTTCATAAGGTGTCAGTCGTCAGGGTTTGCCGCCCGGCGCTGCGGCCGGCCGTCCGTGCTGCCGGGCCGGTGGGCGGGTGATCCGGCAAAAGTACCCATTTTCAGGATGAAAGTCAAAATAATCGGCTGATATTTTTCTGGCTCCTGCCCACTATTTCGGCTATAATCTCACCTCGCTGCGCCTCGGGAGGGTGTATTTTTTTTGGGAACCGCTCCGGAGCCGCCGGCCGCATCGAAACAGGCGATCAGGTCGTCGATGGGTTTGGGGCTCCGGATAACAGCATATTGTTTTTACCAGAGAAAAGGAGAGAAGGCATGAGCATGAACATTCTGGCATTTGGGCCGAACGGCAGCGGCAAAGGCACCCAGGGGGCCATCGTCAAGGAGAAGTTCAACATCCCCCATATCGAATCAGGTGCCATTTTCCGCGAGCATATCAGCGGAGGGACCGAGCTTGGCAAGAAAGCCAAGGCCTATATCGATCGCGGCGACCTGGTGCCCGACGAGATCACCATTCCGATGATGGTCGAGCGACTGCAGAGGGATGACTGTAAAGACGGCTGGCTCCTCGACGGGTTTCCCCGCTCCAAAGAGCAGGCGATCACGCTGGACAAGACCCTGAAGGAAGCGGGGATCGAGCTGGATTACGTGATCGAGATCGTTCTCGACCGGGAGGCCGCCAAAGAACGGATCATGGGCCGCCGTCTCTGCGTCAACGATAACAACCACCCGAACCACATTGCCTTTGACGCCATCAAGCCGGTGGAAAAAGACGGCAAGCTGGTCTGCCGGGTCTGTGGCGGCGATCTGAAAACCAGGGCCGACGACCAGGACGTGGAGGCCATCGACAAGCGCCACAACATCTATTACGACGACCAGACCGGCACCATGGCGGCCGTCAACTACTTCAAGAACGCCGGCGGTCCGAAAGTGATCTCCGTGGACGGGTCCAAGTCGATCAAAGAAGTGACCGACTCGATCCTGGCCCAGTTGTAAAGGGCGGCTTTATTCGATAGATTTCCCTTGGTGGGAGCAGGTAAAACGGGGAGATGCCGTGCGCGTCTCCCCGTTTCTGTCTGGTGGCCGGCTGATCTGACCGGCGTTCCGCGGTCGCTGCGGGTGCCGGGGTCGGTCGTTGTCTGGCGGCTTGAAGAAATGGGAAAAAGCTGGTAAAAATCCTCGCGGGAGCTGCGACCGGCCGGTCGATCGATAATCTGGCGGCGTGGGCAGAAGGGGCATGTACGAGGTGTGTCGCCGAAGTGTTTGACCGGACGGTCGGCACCGCCGGGTGATCGAGCGGTTCACAGATTTTTATTTTCAAGGAGAGGAGTGGCCGGTGCCGATCTGTCGGACGGCCATTTTTTGCTTATGGAACAGCAGCAGAAACCAGGCGTGGGGAAAGTGTATCTCGTTGGTGCCGGACCGGGCGATCCCGGGCTGATCACCCTGCGCGGCAAATATCTGCTCGAGCGGGCCGAGGTCGTGGTCTACGATTACCTTGCCAATCAACGGCTGCTCAAATATGTGCCGGCGACGGCACAATTTGTTTATGCCGGCAAACGCGGCGGCGTTGAACATTCCCATACCCAGGCCGAAATCAACCAGATGCTGGTTGATTTCGCCCGGCAGGGTAAAATCGTGGTCCGTTTGAAAGGAGGCGATCCGTTTATTTTCGGTCGTGGCGGCGAGGAGGTGGAAGAGCTTGCCCGGCACGGTATCGCCTTCGAGGTCGTTCCCGGCGTCACGTCGGCCACGGCGGCGGCCACCTATGCCGGCATCCCCATCACTCATCGCGGTTACACCACCTCTGTTGCCTTTTTGACCGGCCATGAGTCGCCGGATAAACCGACCTCGACCATCGACTGGTCCAAGATCGCCACCGGTATCGGCACCATTGTTATCTATATGGGCATCAAGAATTTGCCCCATATCGTCAAAAACCTGATCGACAACGGGCGTTCGCCGCAGACGCCGGTGGCCGTGGTCCGCTGGGCCTCGACCCCGGAGCAGCAATCGGTGGTCGGCACACTGGCGAGCATTGTCGATGTGGTTCGGGATGCAGAGATCAAACCGCCGGCCCTGATCGTTATCGGTGATGTGGTCAATCTGCGGCAGACCATCGATTGGTTCGAAAAACGTCCGCTGTTCGGCAAACGGATCGTTGTCACCCGGACCCGGGAACAGGCCAGCGACCTGGTGGCCGGGCTCGAGGAAGCCGGGGCGAGCTGTTACGAGTGTTCGACGATCTGCATTGAGCCGGTCGACGATTACCGGATTTTCGATGAAGCGTTGGAGCGTATCGGCGAGTATCACTGGATTTTGTTCACGTCGCTGAATGCGGTGCGCTATTTTTTCAACCGGCTCTATCTCAAAGGCATGGATGCCCGCGACCTGAAAGGTCCGGATATTGCCACGGTCGGCAAGAGCACCGCCGAGCTGCTGCTCACCTACGGCATCAATGCCGATCTGATTCCGCCGGTTTTTACCGGCGAAGGGCTGGCTCAGAGTCTGCTCGATCTTGGTGTCGAAGGGCGCAACATCTTGCTGCCGCGGGCAGCCGCCGGCCGGGAAATCCTGCCCGAGACCCTGCGCGGAGCCGGCGCCCAGGTGACGGTCGCCCCGCTTTATCGCAACGTTCCGGTCCAAGGGCGCACAGACGAACTGCGCGCGGAATTGGCCAGTGGCCGCGTGGACCTGGTGACGTTTACCAGTTCATCGACGGTCAAGAACTTTCTCGACATGGTGGCGGCTGACCAGGAGGAACTCGATCGCTTGCTGGCCGGTGTAAAAATTGCCGCCATCGGCCCGATAACGGCGAAAACGGTGACCGATGGCGGGCTTAAGGTCGATATCCAGCCGGAAAGATACACGATTCCTGATTTGATCCAGGCGATTATCGACGCCTACTGATAACACGGCTGTGCCGGCAGGAGGTTCGCCGATGGCTATAACCGTGCTGAAAGAGACTGGTGATATGCTGTTACTGCGCGAACAGGTAGATCATGCCGGCAGTGACGCAGGTATCGACATCGACGAGGCGAACGAGAGGCGACAGGAAGGTGAGCGCGCTCTGCGCTGCCGGCAGTGCAACGCGCCGATTACCACTCTCAAAGAGCGGACCAGCCGCGACGGCCAGCACCATCACACCGTTTTCAACCCGGCCGGTATCGTCTACGAGATCGGCTGTTTCAGCCAGGCCCCTGGCTGTGTCGCCCCCGGTACAGCCAGCCGGGAATTCACCTGGTTTGCCGGTTACCGTTGGCGAGTCGCCTTCTGCGCGCTCTGCCTGGAACACCTCGGCTGGTATTTTTCCGGGGGGGATGCCGCTTTTTTCGGTCTGATTTTCAATCGATTGACGGCCGATTGAACTTTGTGCGGTGACGGTCGGCGATCGCTCTTTCAATGGTCGCGGATCAGCTTGATCAGCTCATCCGAGCTGAGTCGGGCGCTCATATCGGTCCCTTCCAGCAGACTGTCGGCCAGGTCTCGTTTCTCTTGGTGCAGCTTGACGATTTTTTCCTCGATGGTGTTTTTGCAGACCAGACGGTAAATGGTAACCGGTCGGGTCTGGCCGATCCGGTGGGCGCGGTCCGAGGCCTGGTCCTCGATGGCCGGGTTCCACCAGGGATCCATGTGGATCACGTAGTCGGCGGCGGTCAGGTTGAGACCGAGCCCGCCGGCTTTGAGGCTGATCAGAAACAGGTCGCCGTGGCCGGACTGGAAGGACTCGACGCGCTCCTTGCGATGTTTGCTGCTGGTGCTGCCGTCCAGGTATTGATAGCTGACACCGGTGGTATCGAGATATTCGCGGATGATGTCGAGGTGGCCGATGAACTGGCTGAAAACCAGCGCCTTGTGTCGGCTGGCGATCAACTCTTCGATGAGTGACGAAAAAACATCCAGCTTGGCGCTCGGCAATGTCGATTCTTTGGTGATCAGCCGCGCGTTGCAGCAAGCCTGGCGAAGCTTCATGATCTCGGTGAGAATCTGCAAATGGCGGCCCTGAGTGTCGGTTGCCCGTTCCAGCAGATCCAGCGCATTCTGGCGCAGTGCTTCGTAGAAATGCTGTTCCTCGGGGCTCATCGTCACCTCGAGGGTGACCTCGGTGCGCGGCGGCAGTTCCTCGAGGACTTCCGATTTGATGCGGCGCAGGATAAAGGGGCGAATCAGTTTTTTCAGGCGCAGCCGGGCCTCGCGATTGTTAAATCGTTCGATCGGCACGGCGAAACGCTCGTTGAATTGCTTGTGGGATCCGAGCAGTCCGGGGTTGATGAACTGGAACAGGTTCCATAATTCGCCAAGGTGGTTCTCGATCGGGGTCCCGGTGGTGACCAGTTTGAACCCTCCCTGCAGCGCCATGGCTGCCTGCGACCGTTTGGTGGCGGCATTTTTAATGGCCTGGGCCTCGTCGAGCACGATGGTCTGCCAATTGATTCCGGCCAGGGCTCCGATTTCCTGCTGCAACAGGGTGTAGGTGGTGATCAGCAGATCGAATTTGGTGAGGCCGTCGATGATCTCCTCGCGATTCTTGCCGGCCAGTTGTTTGATCGACAGCGTCGGGGTAAAGCGGGCGACCTCGCTGAGCCAGTTGGTGGAGACCGAGGTTGGGGCGACCACCAGCGACGGACCGTCGCTGGCCCGATGAAGGATAATAGCGAGTGATTGAATCGTCTTGCCAAGTCCCATGTCGTCGGCCAGGCAGCCGCCGACGCCCCAGCGGGCCAGGCGGGCCAGCCAGTGATAGCCTTCCAGTTGATAGTCGCGGAGTTCAGCCTGCAGAGTGGACGGCAGTTTCGGGACGTAGGACTGGATCTGTCTGATTTGCTGCAAGTGCTCGCGCCAGGAGGTATCTGTGGTGGTTCGGGCCTGTTCTGCGAGTTTTTCCAGCGGCAGTGCAGCCAGTGGATGAATGATGATCTCCTGGTTGTCACCGGTTTGCCGGTCGCCGGCATAGGTATTCAACTCGTCGAGACGCTTCTTGAACTCCTCGGTCAGCGCGATGAATTGTCCGTTGCTGAGGCGAACGAAACGACCGGGGTGATCCTTGAGCCGGTTGAGCATGTCTTTCAGATCGATCACCACGTTCTGGTCCAGTTGGATTTCGCCGCTGAGTCCGAACCAATTCTGGCGGTTGGTCCTGATCTTCAGGTTGAGATTGGTAAACGAGGCCCGGTGACTGATGCTCAATTTTTCACCCTCCGGCCATTCGACGATGACTCGGTCGCTGACGTCCTGCAATTCGACAAGGGCCTGCAGACAGTCGTCGGCGCCATGCAGATGCCATTCGCGATCATTGCCGTGTTCGAGGTCGATGGCCAGATCGAGAATCGGGCACAACTCTTCCACTTCCCGGGCGCGCCGCTCTTCCTCGGCCAAGTTGCGCCTGGTCTGCAGTCGCCGGCCGCCGACTTCCGCCATGACGTTCTCGACACCCTGGCCCGGTTTGAGGTAGTGATTTCCTGCATGGAACGGCTTGACGAACATTTCCAGGCGAAAGCCGCTGCCGTATGGCAGGATGTGCATATAAATACTCGGATCGGCCTCGACCAACTCGATATCCTGGGCCTGTCGTGCCGACGCATCCACGGCGATGGCCGAGTGCACGGTCATGAATGAGGAAATATTGCCGATTGCGGTCAGCACCTGTTCACTGGCCTCGATCGGCACGACCAGTCCGTCTCTGCCGGTGATTTGCGCGATTCGGCGGTGGTTGTCGTCGATCCTGACGACTTTGAAACGGGTCGGGGTTTCCCGGATGACCATGATATTCTCCCCGCTGATTGCCAGCGAGAAATGAATATGAAGCTGTTCGCCGTGCTCCTCGATGAGCAGCTCCGGCACGCCGGAGACGCATTCCACCGGAGTCGACGGCGCCTCGCCGAGAAAGAGCAGGGGGTGGCCGACCAGCGCCGGCAGCAGTTTCTCGCGGTCGAAAAAATAGTGGGCCTGGCCATCTCCCGATTCATCTTTACTGATGGCCTGACAGATCTTGCGATCGTGCAGGGTGAGATAGGCAAGCCGGGAGGGCGGGAACAACCGCTCCAGCGAGACCGGCCGGCCTTTGCTCCACAGGTCGTCACTGGTGCGCTTCTGTTCCCGGGGGCGAACGGCGAGGTCGCCCTGATGGTAGTCTATCAGCCAGGTGAGTCTCGTGTCCTGGTCGACGTATTCGTGAACGGCGGTGGAAGAAATCGCGATCAGGGCCTGTAGGCTGCGTTTCCAGGCTTCCTCGGGTTCGATGAGATCGACGAGCGGTTTGATGCCGGTCTCCTTTGCCAGCGATGCCGTCGTTTCTTGCCGGGAAGTGCTGTCCTGCCGGGACAGGCGGCCGAGCAGGTCGGCCAGGCAGAGCGTGTAAAAATGGTAGCCGTGGTGCTGTGCCTGCTCGAGGAGCCGCCGGGCCTGTACCTCGACGTCTGGTTCGAGTACCGCCGTGAGCCAGAACTGGGCAAGGCCGGTAAAGAGCACGGTCAGACCGGACGGCGAGCCGGCCTCCGGCAAGGCGATGGCTGGAGCCGGGCCGGAACGATGGAGCTGTTTTTCCAGGAACGAGGCGAGAATGGTATAGGTTTCGCTCTCTTCGCTGTTTTCAAAGCGGATCAGCGCGATGGTGATTTGCTCCAACGCCTGCTCCAGTCCGGCACTGCTTTGCCGGGCAAGCAGAGCCAGTACATGGCACAGGCCGGGAATGCCGAAAAAGGCGACATCACGACGGCCGCTGAGCGTCATCAGGTGCTCCAGGTCATCCTGGAACAGTGAGCGGGCGGCTTCATAGGTACCTTTCAGAAAAGCGATACTGCCGGCAGAGCCGGTGGCCAGAAAGGCGGCGGGCTGACGATCGATCACCCTT
>CAYSSK010000045.1:0-15459 GCA_964433645.1 uncultured Desulfofustis sp. | reverse complement strand
GACTGGTCGATCAAGCCGAGGTCCTGCAGGTAGATGCCGATGCGCAATTCACGCATCGCCCGCCAGCATCTCGTGGTCCATTTACCATAGTAGTAGGAAAGCGGCGCTTCCTTGCGAATGACGGTGGCGTAGCGTTGAAAAGAACCATCGGCTACCGCCTCGCGGCTCAGCGATTCGACCAGATCGAGTCGGCACTGCCGGTTATTGTCGAGGAAGTTGAGGGTTTCCAGCTTGGTCAGGCAATTGTTGACGCTGGAGGTGGTCGGGCGATTGCCGCGGGGACCTTTGATGTCCAGTTTTCGCAGACAGCTGACGAGCAGGGTACAATGGGCCGGTTCGTAAACGATGGAAAGGATCTGCAGGAGGGTCCTTTCAAAGCTGTTGAATTTCTTGTAGTCGCTGAGGATGTCTTCGTTGCTCGGCATGATAGAGGTTGCTGGAGATCGATTGACCCGTTCAAGCCACGGATGGTGCGTCGGCACAAACCGCAAATCCGCGCGGCAAGAGCGAACTATAGCATTCTCAGACCTCGATAGAAACGAAAAAGTTGCGAAACAGTTCGGGGTGTTCATGGAGAATGGTTCAAAAAGGGACAGTCAGCGGGTATTGTTGACATGCCTGCCGATCGACAGCCAACAGTGTCACCTATCGTAGTGTGGTTGACAAGATGAGTCACCCATGGTAATGATTGTTGACAGAGTATGTCAACAATGAACGTCAACAAACCTGCTGTTGGCCGATGGGTGGATGATGACCGTCTATGGATACCTGTTTCTTGCGGCCGACCGGGACCATCTTGTGCCGGTAGCAGACCAGTCATCCGGCATTGCCGCTTTTGCAGCGTCCGTCGGACTGGAGTTGACGGAGATCTGTGTTGAAGAAGGCGGCTCGCTGAAAAAGCCGTTTCGCGACCGGCCCGAGGGAGGGAAATTGCTCGGCCGTCTGCACCCCGGTGATGCCGTGATCGTTCTTCGGTCCGAATGGGTGCTCGCGTCGGCCGGCTCGGCGGTCCGCTTACTCGATGACCTGCGGAAACGGCGCATCGCGCTGTATTGCGTCGATCTCAAAGAGAACATGACTCTGCCGGCCGAGCGGCGGCTTGTCGTTTCGGAGGGCAACCAGGACCTGGTGCGCTCCCTGCTTGCCGCCTTGGCGGCGTGCGACAGCAGCAGCCACGGAGAGGCCATTCGGGCCGCCAAGCGCAAGAGCAGACGCCAGGGGCGTTATATCGGCGGCCCGGTACCCTTCGGTTGGCGGGTCGACGCCAACGGGTTCCTGCGGCAGCACCCCGATCAGCAGCGGGTTATCGAGGACATCAGGGAAATGCGCGCCGCCGGGCACTCTTTCAGAGAGATTGCCGGCCGGCTTGGCGACGAGCAGGGCATCAGCCTGTCCCATGAAGGGGTTCGGCGCATCTTGAGCGGTGATCGGGCCAGAAAGGAGCGGGAAAATCTCGCCCGCCCGCTTTCGGGCCGGTAACCGCCGGCGCCCTCTAGCCTGCCCGCTTTCGGACGGGCATTGTCGGTTCAGGAGCGTTGCAGGCTGTGATGGATCGATATCTTGGCCTGGTTCTGCCGGCTCTTCAGCCAAGCCTCAACGAGTTGCTGCTGCTTGAACTCGATGAGCAATTCCCGGTAACGCTGCCGCTCGGCATCGCTGATCGGTTCTTCAGGAGTGCTTCGTTTTTCCAGTTGAAAGACGTAATAGTCATCGTCGACCAGTGCGGGCTCCGGAATTACCGGCTCGGCACGGCTCAGTCGAAAGGCCTCCTGCACGAGCTGCTGCGGGAAGGACGGTGCCGGCTCGTTTTTTTTCATCGGTCCGGCATGGTCCAGCGGCAGGTTATGTTCGTCGGTGACGGCGGCGAAAGACGCGCCGGCGCCAAGCTTGTCGATTAGCTGCTGGGCTAAGCTGTGCGCCTTGTCGGCAGCCTGCTTGCGGCGGTAACCCTGCTCGGCCTGGTGCCTGACCTGATTGAGTTCCGGCACCTGTGGTTCCCTGATAGCGTCGATGGCAATGATTGCATACCCGTCCTCAACTTCGATCAGTGAGCTGAGCTCACCCTCCCTCAGAGAAAAGGCAACGTCGAGAAAGTTCGGGTCGGCGGTCATCCCTTCAGGGGGCGTCGACCTGCTGAAGAAATCGGTTGTGACAGCGGTGGTGTCGGGATGGTCCTCCAGGTACGCGTCGAGGCTGCCGGCCCCGATAATCTGTTCGTAGACCGACCCGGCCTCCTGAAAAGCCAAAGAACGGGCTTTTTCGAGACGGAGTTCGTTGCTCATTTCCTCTTCGTCGTTGGCAATCATGGCGGCGGTTTCCGTAAAACTGAACGGCAGGTAGGTCAACTTGATCGCTTCTTCTGTTTTATAACGGTCACCGGCCGCTTCATACCACTGTCTGAGATCCTCTTCGGCAACATCGATTTCGGCGAGATAGTGTTCCGGTGAGACAACGGTGTACGCAATGGTAACCGTCTCGTTTTCCAGGTTGTACAAATCCTCGATCTCGGCGTCGCTGACGGAGGTGACAAACGAGGAGAGGGCCTGCACCGTTTTCGCATCGAGCAGGTCGTGCTTGAGCGATTCTTCGTATTTCTTCGGGGACAGCCGGTTTGCCGCAAGAAGCGACTGATAGCGTTGCAGGTCGAAGGCGCCGTCATGCTGGAATTGCCCCATTGATTCGATTGCTTCCTGAACTTCACGGCCGCTGACGAGCAAGCCCATGGCGTGGCCTCCTTGCCTCAGCAGGGCTTCCTGAATCAACTGGGAGATGACCTGGCCTCTGATGTCGAGATTGTCGGCCAGAGCTTTCGGTACGGTGCCGCCGAATTGTTCGGCGATCCGGGCATAGGCGCGATCGTAGGTCTGCTGATAGTCCTGAAAGGATATTTCTTCGCCGTTGACGATGATGGCGGCTTCCTGCTTGTTCATCATGTTGGTGCCGACCCCCCAGAAGATAAAGACGAGGGCGATAACGACAACAATGGCTTGAATAAACAAGGACTGGGCTCGTTTTCGGAAAAAGTCTAGCATGGGCTGTGTTCGGCTGAGGCTTTATGATTGTTCGTCCTGGGACGTGCTACTGCCGGGAAGGGTGGAACGAACCGATCACTCTATCGTTGAAGTCGAGCAAATTCCCGCCCCGTCCATCGAAATCCCGGCTCTGAGCAGACGGCGGAGGAGTCGGTATCGGTTGGGCGGGAGTGTCCGGTACCGTCGATTAAACATCCATGATCGCGGTTCGATTTACCCCGGATATCCCCTTCGTGCAAGGAAAATCGCACAGATGGGGCGGCCGGTGAACCGGCATGACGACGGCTGCGGAGCACGGTCTGGAAGCAGCTGTCGGAGCAGTACCGACACTTGCTGGGCGGTCCCGGAGACCACGCTGTAACGTGCCGAAAAATCGTTGAAAGACAAATGATTTCTCATTCGCTTGACAAATAGATTTGCCTATAGTATTAAGCCCAATTACTATAGCAAGTGTGAGAAGCATCTTCTTACGGGTACTATACTATTACGAGGTCTAAAAGAATCACTATATCAAGGAGGTACGAAATGCCCACAGTAGAACACAATGGAAAATCCTTCCAGGTTGATGAAGATGGATTCCTTTTGAAAGGAATGGAAGAATGGAATAATGAATGGGTCGATTATGTCAAAGCGTCAGAGGGTATTTCGGAACTGACCGACGAGCATCAGAAAGTTATCGATGCATTGCAGGAGTATTACAAAAAGAACGGTATCGCTCCGATGGTTCGTATTCTCTCCAAAACCACCGGCTATCCGCTGAAGAGGATTTACGAGCTGTTTCCGTCCGGGCCGGGCAAGGGAGCCTGTAAAATGGCAGGTCTGCCGAAACCGACCGGTTGCGTCTGATTTCCGACCAGGTTTAGTCCTGACCTTGGAAAGGAGAAACTCCCCGCGGAGTTTCTCCTTTTTTGTTGCTCCTCACCCGTCCTTACCGTCTATGAAACGGTGGTGGACGGCCTCGATGCGCCGCCGGTAATCATCGCTGACGATGCGGGCTCCCCGCAAGCCGCCCCGTAGATTTATCTCCGAAAAATAGGTTGTCGCCGCATCCCGTTGCAGCAGATCGAGGTGAGCGTACGGAAAACCACCCTGGGCCATGATCCGCCGACACAGGGAGGTCTGATCGTCGGTCAGAGAACAGGGCGCGGCCATTGCGCCGCAGTGCAGGTTTTGCCTGAAACCGTGGGCATCGGAACGCACATAGGCTTCCTGATAGTCATCGATGATGATCACCCGCAGATCACGGGCACCGTCAAGGAAGGGTTGGACGACAAAAGGGTAGGGGATCGTACCGAGCACGGTCTGGTTGTAGATCTCTTCAATCGAAGAAAAGAGCAACACCCCCAGTCCGCCGTTTTTTCCCTCGAGTTTGAGGACAACCCGGTCGATTCCGGCTTGGCCATAGGTGTCGACAGTTTCTATCAGGTCATGGATGGTGTAGATCACCGTGGATCCCGGGATCATCGCCCAGGAGAATAACCGCGTCTGAAATGCTTTCGACCTGCTGCACAACTGGCTGCGAAAGGAGGGAATGCCGGTAATGCCACGCTCGGCGAGATCGAGCAGCAGGTGCTCTTCTCCCGGTCTGATCCTGAGCCGGCAGCAGATCAGGTCGCCTGGCTCGAGTTGCTGAAAATGTCTGAAAACGGTCTGGCTGTCGGTGATGATCCGGCGCTGCCGTTTCAAAAGATCATCTCCCGGAAGCGTTGATGACAGTGGGTCATGTCTTCCTGGCATGCCCCGCAGAACAGCAGGATTTCACCGTTGATCTGGGTCGCGTCGCTTTCATGGGTGAAACTGCCGTCACTGTTCTGGTGGTAGTACGAGGTGAGCATGACATCGTGGGCCAATTCGATAAAGGTCTCATCGTTGCCGCAGGCCGGACAGACAAGACGATTGGCAATACCGGGCGGTCGGGCAGCGGTGGTGGGCATGAGAAATGGTTATGAAGTTTTCCGGGGCGGTGCAGTGGTCGCTTTCGGCGTATTCTTGGCATCACCGGTGGGGGTGGCGGTGTTGTTGCCGACGGCTTTTACCTCGCCGTCAAGCCGGGCGCCGGGTTCAACGGTCAGGCTCCCGGCCTCGAGCCGGCCCTTGATCGAGCAGCCTTTCCGGGCGGTGACCAGGTTGGCGATGATATTTCCTTCGATGGTGCCGTGACAGATAAAGGATGAGACCTTGATATCACCGGTGATTGTTCCGGATTCGCTGAGAATCAGGTGCTCTCCGCTGAGGTCACCGTTGATGGTGCCGTCGATGCGGGTTTTCCCTTTGAAGGAGACCTCGCCGTTGATCAGCATGGTTTTGTCGATGATGGCCGAAATGGTTTCGCTTTCAGCTTTCTGCATCTCTTTGTCGGCGCTGGAGTCTTTTTTGTTGAACATGAGATTCCCTACTTTTGCTTGATGTTTGTGGTCTGAGTGATTTCCGCGACTTTCATGAACTTGGCCGGATTGATCGGCTTATTGCCCAGGCGGATCTCGTAATGCAGGTGGGCGCCGGTCGTTCGTCCGGTATCGCCGAGTTGACCGATAACCTGCCCTTGCTCGACGCGCTCTCCCGGCTTTACCAGATAATTTTGCAGATGGGCGTAGACGGTACGGTAGCCGTTGCCATGATCGATTTCAACATAATTGCCGTAGCCGCTGCCGTTTTTATATGCCTTGGTGACCTTGCCGGCGGCGGTGGCGAACACCTTCTCGCCCCTTTCACCGCGAATGTCAATACCCTCGTGAAAGGCGTTTTTGCCGTTGATCGGATCGGCACGCCTACCGAACGGGGAAGAAATGGAGCCGCTCACCGGCCTGCCGAGCGGCATCAGGCGCACGGCCTCGAGATAATCGTCGACTTTTTTCAACAGGTCGTCATAGGAGGTGCGATCAGCCGGGACATAGGGGCCACCGCTTTCCTTCCCATCGTCGGACGAGCTGCCCTCGATTTTGACGCCAATGGTGTCCATGACCGTCTCGATCAGTTCGCTGCGCTGGTTCAGATCACTGACCGCGGTGTTCATCAAGCGCAGGTTCTCCAATTGCAGGTTGGTGTTTTCCAGATCGAAGGCCAGTTTCTGGTCCGTCAGCGCGTCTTGCTGCTCTTCAATCAGAGCGAGCAGCTCGCTCTGATGTGCTTTTTTGAGATCGGCGATCTGTTGCAGATAATCTTTCGTGGCCTGTTCACTGGCGGTGAGCCGGGTCTGCAGGGAGCTGACTTTCTTGGTCAGCAGCTTATTGCTGAGATAGGAACCGGTGGTGAAGTAGCCGAAGGTGCAGGCGGCCAGGACCAGGGTGACAAGTGAGAAAAGGGAGAGCAGGGTTCCCTTTTTAGATAGTTGAAAGGAGGACGAGCGCCCATTTTCTCCGGTAACGATAATGTGGAATCGGTCATTCATGGCAGAGCCCTTCTCGTGGTTGTTAAAAGCTGTCTCTGTCTGTATGATGTCTGACGGTTCGGGCGTGGTCGCTCCGGGCGCCCGGACACTGTTTTGCTTATACTCGTATCGTGTCAAACTATCAAGACAAAACAGGCTGTTTTTATGCCGTTTCGTCGCTGAAACGCGACAGACTTTCTTTATGTCCGCCATTGTTTCCTGTCGTTCACTTGTCAAGTCCTTTGGGGCCCAGGTCCTGTTTTCCGATCTGAATCTCGTTGTCGCCGACGGCGATCGAATCGGTTTGATCGGCCCGAACGGTTCCGGCAAGTCGACGCTGCTCAAAATCATTGCCGGCCGTGATGATCAGGACCACGGCGAGGTGATCCGCCGCCGGAATCTGGTGGTGAGCCACCTTGCCCAGGAAGATGAACTGGACGGCAAACTCAACGGCATTGACAACCTGCTGCAGGCAATGGCCGAACTGCCGCTTGATCCGGCCGAACAGCAGAGCCGAGCCGAGGCCATGCTGAGCCGGGCCCTGCTGCCTGAGCCGCAGCTGTCGGTTACCCGATTGTCGGGCGGCTGGCGCAAACGGGTGGCAATCTGCTGCGCGCTGGTGGTCGAGCCGGATCTGCTGATTATGGACGAGCCGACCAACCATCTCGATATAGCAGGAATCGTGTGGCTCGAGCAGGTGTTGGCTGCTCCGGGGCCGTCGGCTCCGTCCGGCCTGATCATGGTCAGCCATGACCGTCGTTTTCTGGAAACCAGTGTCAACCGGATCGTGGAGTTGTCCCGTGGTTATCCGTCGGGTTCGTTTCAGGTGGAGGGCAGGTACTCTTTTTTTCTCGAAAAGCGCCGGGAATTTCTGGCCCGACAAGCGCAGCAGGAAGAGCGGTTGGCCAACAAGGTCAGGAGGGAGACCGAGTGGTTGCGCCGCGGGCCGAAGGCCCGGACGACCAAGGCCCGCTTTCGGGTCGACGAGGCGTATCGACTGCAGGACGAGTTGGCCCGGGTCAAAGGGTTGAACCGGGCCGAAGGGCGGGTCGGCATCGATTTCAGCGAGACCGGGCGCAAGACGAAAAAATTGCTGGAAGCACGTGGATTGAGAAAAAGCCTCGGTACCACGCTTCTGTTCAGCGGATTCGATCTCGTTCTCTCACCCGGTGTCCGGATCGGCCTGGTGGGGCCCAATGGCTGCGGGAAGTCGACAGTCATGCAGATTCTGGCCTCGGCAGCCGGCGGAGAGTTCACCGCGGATGCCGGCGAGATCAGGGTTGCGGATGGCGTGCGGGTGGTCACCTTTACCCAGGACCGCGCCGGTATCGACCGGCAGGCGACCCTGCGCCGGGCACTCGCCCCGGAAGGTGACGGTGTTTTTTTCCGGGGGCGGCCGGTTCACGTGGTTTCCTGGGCCAAACGCTTCCTTTTTCGACCGGATCAGCTGGAAACTCCGGTCGAGCAATTGTCCGGCGGCGAGCAGGCACGTATCATGATTGCCGAGTTGATGCGGCAGCCGGCCGATATCCTGCTGCTTGACGAGCCAACCAATGATCTCGACATCGCCGCGCTCGACGTTCTCGAAGAGAGCTTGCTGGACTTTGACGGCGCCCTGCTGCTCGTTACCCATGACCGTTACCTGCTTGATCAGGTCTGCGACAGTGTGCTCGGTTTTACCGGCGACGGAGCCGTACGCCGGTACGGCGATTATGAGCAGTGGCTGCGGGAACTCGATAACTCCAGAAAGCAAGACGGCAAAACCGTACCGGCCCCGGCAGCCAGGAAAGGGCACGGCGGCGACAGCATGAAAAAGGGGGCGCGTCTCACGTATCGGGAGCAACAGGAATACGAGCGGATCGAAGAGCAGATCATGACGGCCGAAAAACGGCTCGAACATCTTGAACGGCAACTCGCCGACCCCGATATCGGTGCCGACCCCGAGGTCCTCCGCCAGTGCTGGGAAGATCACGAAGCTGCCCGCCAGGAAGTGGACACCTTGTATCGGCGCTGGGAGGAGCTGGAACACAAGCGCTCCTGAGGGCAGCCGATCGCGACTGCTGTTCGCCGGCGGCACTGATCGGTCACCGGCTGTCGGCAGAAGGTGCCGGGCTACGGCGAAATATCTTCAAGCCAAGACAGGGCGGCGGCTACTTTGGGAAAGCCGATCGTGGAAATCAGCACCAGCAGAGCGTGCTCGAGCTCTTGCCGGCTGGCTCCGGCGGCCAGGGCCCGTTTGGCATGGGAATGAACCGCACCGGTTGACTGGGAAGCAGCCGCCACTGCCAATTGAATCAGTTCGGTGGTTTTCCGGTCCAGCGGGCCGGCCTGGCGAACGGATGAGCCAACCTGTTCGACAGCCGCCATCACATCCGGAAAAGTCTTGAGTAAATACTGGTAATGAGAGGGCGATTTATCGGAAACGGACATGAACATTCCTCCAGGGTTTGGGGTGAAGCGATGAAGCTGGCGTGCGGATCGCTCTGGAAGCACCGCTTATCCGGCCGGTTCCAGAGAAAAATGTTCGCCTGGCAAGAGACAAAGGCGGCTCCCGGGTGCGGTGGCCGGTTGACGGTCATTGCCGCTCTCGAAGACGCACTGGATAACAAGGTAATCGGCACGATCGGTTTGTCAACGGCCGCTTGCAGCGGTCGCGGCGGTAGAATTCCGAACAATCCGCACCCCTGATACGGCCAAAGAAGGGTGGCTTCAGGTGCGCGAAGACGCATCGGCCGATACCGCTCACAGGACCAAGTGTCAGCGAGGAGATGATGCATCATGGCTGATAGCCATGAGTGTTCTTTCGATGATTTCTTCCATCTCTTCGGTGGTAGTATCTCCTGAAGGCGGAATGGAACGACGTACCGAGCGGAAGAATGCCTGACACGTTCGCAGCTCGGCGGCATTCCAGGAGTCGGTGAATGTGTCGGGGGCAGGCGGGTGCTGCTCGCGGGAATGTCCAGGGTAATCGCGGCGGCCATGGGCCCAGTTGATGATATGGCGGAAGAACAGCAGCTCCCGGTTGATCAGCACGAACATCAGGGAAATCTTCTTGGCCGGGCCGACATGCAGTTTGGCTCCGGCCAGGCGCAGGCCGAGCAGCGAGGCCTCGGTTTTCAACCGCCGGCGGCCGCTGAGCGCCCCGAAGACGCCGGCGGCGCCGCCGAGCGCGGTAAACAGGCCGAGGCCGTGACCCAGCGCCGCGACATCTACGCCGGCCCCGACGGCGGCACCGCTGAACAGGCCGAGCAGGATGAGTTGCTGTCGCGTCAGGCCGAGGAGCTGCCAGCTTCGCTCGCTGAGCAGATCTTCGTGCAGGATGGAGTGGGGCGGCAGTTCACAATTGAAAATGTTGTGTTTGAACAGCGTCCGGATCTGGCGCTGAGCTTTTTTTTCCAGCTGCGCAACGGCGGCGCTGTAGCGTTGCAGCAGGCGCGTCCGCAGTGCCTGTTCGTCGTCTTCCGGCCGGCACTCCTGGGTCAGCTGTAGTGCCAGGGTCTCGGCCAGCAGCGTGCGGATGATCTCGGCACTGCGCCGGCAGCGCCGCTGCCAGTCCTGTTGGAAGGCTCTGATCACCTCGGCCAACACCGGCTGCCAGTCTTGATCGATTGCTTGCAGGGCGGTCAGCAGGTCGATCCGCTCGGCATAGGTGGCACGATGGGCGTTGAACAGGCGCCAGGAATTGAAATACTGCCCCAACTCGTCCTTCCAGGCCTGGAGAAAGCCCTGTTCGTCCCGCTTGCAATTGATGACCGCCATACGCGGGCGGCCGATCAAGCGCAGCAACTCCATTTCGGCCGTGTCGATTTGCCTCAGGGGCCGCGCCCCATCAACCACGTAAATGACACCGGCCCCGCGGGTGAGGGGCTGCAGCAGTTCATGGTCCTCGCGGAACTCGAGATGGCCGGCGGTCACTTCGGTCAGGTGCCGGAGGCCGGCCGGGCCGGTTTTTCCGCTGTGTCTCAATTCGGCCAGGAGCCGGGCCGGATTCTGGAAGCCGGGGGTGTCGGTAAAGCGCATGATTTCACGGCCGTCGATGACAATGGGGAAGGTTCGACAGCGCGTCGTTTCTCCGGGAAAGGGGCTGATCCGGACGGTGTCGTCCTCGGCCAGTGTCGAAAGGACGGAGGATTTCCCTTCGTTGGGGTGTCCGATAATGGCGATTTCCGGAATCATGGGCCGTCCTGGTCTGCGTCTCGGTTATCGGCTGCAAGTTCGAAAACATCTAGAAAGGGATCGCCCAGTTCCTGCAGTTTGTGCCGCCAGAGCAGACGGTCCTGGGGCAGCGGCGTGGTAAAATCGTTCGCCTCGTCCGGGCCGCCGAGCAGGCCGACCAAGATCGGGGTTGTCGCGCCGACTGCCGTGCGCATCCGCCGCAGGGTATGCAGCCATTCGTTGATCGGCGGCAGCCAGGCTTCGGTGATGAGCAGGAGTCCGGTCTGCCCGTCTCGGCACGATTCCGTCAATCGTTGCAGCTGATCTGTTGAGAGTGGCTCATCGGACCTCAAGATTTCCCGGTCACCGCCTGGCAGGCCGTGCCGGCGCAGGAGACGGTCAAGAGAGGCGGGGAAACGCTCGCCGGCAAGGTCGTCGGGAACAATGGTCAATAACGGTCGGTCGGCCAGGCCGTTGCTGCTGGGCAGCGAAGCGTGTCGCCCGTTGCCCCCGGCGAGAGAGGGGGACGCTTCGTCGGGAACGCCGATACCACCGGAATCGAGCAGCGGGCTGCGCATGCGTTGAACGATGCGCAGCAACTCGGGGCGCTGCAGATTCAGGCGGCGCAGGGAGCGGCGTTGCATCATGGCGCCCAGCGGTACCAGGAGCAGGCGCAGGAGCAAGCCGTAGGTCAACAGCGCCAGGACCAAAAACGGCCACCAGGAGACGAGATCCTGGGTGGCCAGGTGATAGACGCCGTCTTTCAGGATAATCCGGCTGCCCTCGATTTCCGCCAGGGACGGATAGGCGAAGCGCTCGGGCACCAGCCAGGACCAGGGGGCGGCG
Source organism: uncultured Desulfofustis sp. (assembly GCA_964433645.1). Classification (GTDB taxonomy): domain Bacteria; phylum Desulfobacterota; class Desulfobulbia; order Desulfobulbales; family Desulfocapsaceae; genus Desulfofustis. The sequence goes on along the minus strand of CAYSSK010000045.1, from coordinate 4,059 downwards.
AGCAATTGTACGACCCGGTGGATCAGCGGCGTGGTCAGCTGGATCGTCGACTGCCAGCCGAAGGCCTGATCGGTGGTACCTATTTTCAGCAGTGTCGCCGCCAGCAGCCCGGTGTTGAGAAACGCCATGAATTTCTGGGCGATCAGGAAAAGCGGCCAATAGAGCAGGGAGCCGTAGGCGGTGCCGATACGCCGCAGCAGGCCGGACAATCGCTTTGCCCGGGCACCGTGCCGGCCGCTCAGCACCGGCAGCAGACCGATGAACAGGCGGATGAGCAATGACGGTCCGGGACTGATGCCGATGAGGCGCATGCCGGTGACGCCGATGAGCAGCGCGAGCATGATCAGCTGCGGGAAGATGAACAAAAGGAGAAAATGAAAAACGTTTACCGGATTGGTGCCGGAGTAATTGAAGAAGCTCAGGCCCGCCGCACTGCCCAGGACCAGGCCAAGACCATAGAGCAGCAGCTTCAGCAGCCGCAGCGAAGCGGCGACCTGGCTGCCGGCACTTTTTTGACCGGGATCACCAAACAGCGCCCGTCGCCGGGCCCTGAGCCAGTGGCGGAGCAGTCGCCGCGGATCGCTTTCCCGGTCGTTGCAGCATTCCAGAAAAATGGCTCGATCCCGCCGGTGCAGCTGTTCGTGCGGCTCTGAGGCGTCACGATCGAGGCAATATTCGAGATCGATAATGTCGCGATGTGTCCAGTCGGTGTCCATCGGGCTCCGGGAGGGCTGAAAATCCGGTCGGTCATGGATCATGATCGTGATGATAGTAGAAAACCATGTCGATACGCAACGTTTGAAACGATAATCGTCTCTGATGACAGGCTGGTCGGACGCGGCATTGGAGAATGATTCCTGTCTGTGGTACAATGGTCGCTCACCCCTCACCCAATATAGGTACCGGGAGGATACAACATGGACAGACGAACTTTCATCAGACAGATACTCCTCTATTCGCTGGGGCTCTCCTTTTCCGCCCCGCGTTTGGCGGCGGCTGCGGCCGGGGGTAAGGCGATCGGGACGGCGGAACTCTCCCTGGTCACCGGCGCCGACTATCAGGCCGTCGTTCGCCGGGCCCTGCACCTGCTCGGCGGCATCGAGCGCTTTGTCAGACCGGGCGCCAGTGTTGTCGTCAAGCCCAATATCGCCTGGGACCGAACCCCGGAATACGGTGCCACCACCCACCCGCTGGTGGTCAAGGCCCTGGCCGAGTCGGCCCTTCAGGCCGGCGCCGGGGAGGTGCGGATTTTCGATCATACCTGCAACGAGAAGCGGCGCTGCTACGTCAACAGCGGCATTGCCGACATCGTTGGCGCGATGGCTGAGCGGCGGGTCAAACTGGACTACATCGACAACCGCAAGTTCGTCGAGGTAAAGATACCAGACGGCCGCTCCCTCGAGAGCTGGGAAATTTATAAAGACGCCTTGACCGCCGATTGCTACATCAACGTGCCGGTGGCCAAACATCACGGACTGAGCGGGCTGACCCTCGGTCTCAAGAACGTGATGGGGGTGATCGGCGGTAACCGGGGCCGGCTGCATCACGGCCTGGCCCAGAAACTGGCCGATCTGGCCACCGTCGTCAGGCCGACCTTGACGGTGATCGACGCCACCCGGCTGCTGCTGAGAAACGGACCGCAGGGCGGCCGCCTCGAGGATGTCCGGCAGGCCGACACGATCATTGCCTCGGCCGATCCGGTGGCGGCCGATGCGGTGGCCACCACGCTGTTCGGTCTCGAACCGGATCGGCTCGAAACGACGGTGGCCGCGTTCCAGATGGGCCTGGGTCAGATGGATCCGAGCCGGATCCGCATCAGCGAGCAGCGGCTGTGAGTTTTGGTCATCGGACACCCAAACCGCTGTACCGGCGGCTGCGTCTGTCTCGCATGGCCGGTCAGCTCGGGTTCCTGCTGCTGTTCCTGTTTCTCTTCGTCAATACCGATTACAGCGGCTCCGATACCATCCAATACGCGGTCAACCTGTTGTTTCGTATCGATCCGCTGCTGGCGATCTCGACGATGCTCGCCGTTCGGGCGGTGATAGCACTGATGCTGCCGGCCCTGCTGATCATCGGCTTGAGCCTGCTGCTGGGACGTGCTTTTTGCGGCTGGATCTGTCCGCTCGGCAGCCTGGTGGACGGGGTGCAGCCGATCGCCGGAAACGGCCGGCGCCGCCAGGCCACGCTGTTTCCGCAGCTGGCCGCCTCGCTGCTGATCGTCGTGCTGGTTGCGGCGCTGCTCGGTCTGCCGCTGGCCGGCTATCTTGATCCGTTTTCAATCCTGGTGCGCGGACTTGCCCTGGCGGTTTATCCGGCCAGCCATAACCTGGCCGAGTCCTTTTTCACCATGACCTACCTGCATGCGCCGGCGTCGGTCAACCAGGTCACCGAGCCGCTCTATGGTTTTTTGAAAGAAACGGTGCTGCCCTTCGAGCGGAAATATTTCGCCCTTTCGCTGCTCAGCCTGGCCGTGCTGCTAGCGGTCTTTCTGGCGGACGTAGTGCAGCGTCGTTTTTTCTGCCGCAATATCTGTCCGCTCGGCGCCCTGCTCGGCTGGTTCGCCCGGCTCGGGCCGACCGGTTTGCAGGGCGGCGACGACGAGTGCGGGGCCTGCCGGCTGTGCAGCCGGATCTGCCGGATGGGGGCGATCGATGAGCAGCGGCGGGTCGATCCGCGGCTCTGCTGTCTCTGCATGGACTGTCTGGTTCGTTGCCCGCGGCAGGTCATCTCCTTTCGCTGGACGTTGCCGGCCAGCCGGGGAGTAGTCGGGGTGTCGCTGTCGCGGCGGCGCCTGGTCGGCATGCTGGCCCTTGGTTGTGTGGTGCCGCCGATCCTCGGGGTGCGCCGGCTGGCGGCGGAACCGGAGCCGCTGCTGATCAGGCCGCCCGGCGCTCTGGCCGAGGCCGAGTTTCTCCAGCGCTGCGTCCGTTGCGCCGAGTGCATCCAGGTCTGTATCGGCAACGCTTTGCAGCCGGTTTGGCTGGAGGCTGGTATTGAGGGGATATTTTCGCCGCGTCTGGTTGCCCGGACCGGCTATTGTGAATTCAACTGCACCCTGTGCGGGCAGGTGTGTCCGACCGGGGCCATCAGAAAACTGACCCGGGCTGAAAAACATCGCACCAAGATCGGCAATGCCTGGTTCGATCAAGATCGCTGTCTTCCCTATGCCAAGGGGATTCCCTGTATTGTCTGCGAGGAGCACTGCCCGACCCCGGACAAGGCCATCAAATTCCAGACGGTGGTGATGGTCGATGCTCAAACGGGTCGGCAGCAGGAGATCCGGCACCCTTTTATCGTTGATGAATTATGTATCGGCTGCGGCATTTGCGAGACCAAATGTCCGCTGCCCGGACGGGCTGCCGTTTTTGTTACCAGTGACGGCGAGGTGCGTAATCCGGACAATCGTCTGCCGGAGAGAGGCGGGACCGGTGCATGGGGGTATTGATTCCAGCCGTGTTAGTCACCGGGGATCGGCAGCAGGCTCTCGTCCTCGTCGCTGGTGTTGATGGCCTCGACGAGGCCGGACAAACCACGGTGCAGCGTGGCGAGATGCTCGTCGGAAAGACGCTGCAAGGCCCTGCTCAGCTCGCCCTGGGCCGGTTGCGGCGCCCTGGCGAGGAGTGATTCCCCCTGTTTGGTCAGGGACAGATGCACGCTGCGCTGATCCCTGCCGCTGCGGTCGCGACTGATCAACCCCTGCTGCTCGAGTTTGTCGAGCATATTGCTGCAGGTGGACGGGTGGATGGTCAAGGCCGTTGCCAGTTCCGAGACCTTGATCCCCGGGTTCCCGTTGATTTCGTAGAGCATCCACAATTTTGCGCCGCTCAGACCGCAGGTCGACTCCACCTGTTTGGCGTGGGCCTGAATGGACTTGAACAAGATACGCAGATGCCTGGTAATCTCGTGTATGTGCGTTGTCCTGGCGTTCATCTCTTCTCCTGAAAGCAGCGCTGCCGTCATGCTCTTTAAACGATTGTGCGCTTCTCTTCCAGTCTTTTTATCACAGGCTCGCTCGGCCGGGGTTCGGGGGTGGCAAGGCAAAGCGGCCCGGGGGGCGGT
>CAYSSK010000044.1:0-29128 GCA_964433645.1 uncultured Desulfofustis sp. | reverse complement strand
CCGTATCTTTTCGCTGCGCTGCGCAGCGTATTTCTTGTCGCACCGCTGCCTGGTCGGGTTTGCTACCGATCAGGCAGCGGTGCTTTTGTCGCCATGGAATGGCCCGAAGCACATCGAATCCCGCTCGACGCGATCGACACCGATACGTCCTGGAGCCTGCACCAGGACCTGGATCAATCGATCGACGAGGTGCTCCTTGCTTCCGTACGAAGATTCGGCATCATCCGGCCGCCCTTGGTCCGCCAATCGAACCGGGGTTGTTATCACGTCATCTGTGGTGTCGCCCGTCTTCGGGCGCTACGCGCATTGACCGCGGACCGGGCTCTCTGTCTGGTTCTCGACCCGGCCCTGGAAAATCGGGATCTGCTTGTTCTGGCGGCCAGGGATCAATCCGACAGCGGCGCGCTCAGCCCCATCGAAACGGCGCGGTTGGCGCTGCTCGCTGCCACCCTCGCAGGTGATGACGCACCAACCATTGTCGCCGCCCACACCTCCATCAAAAACAGCGGCCACCGGCAGCGGATCGTCCGGCTGCTTGCTCTGGAGACCCCGCTTCGCCAGGCCATCCACACGGGAGCGATGTCGGCAAAAACCGGCCTTCTGCTAGCCGCCCTGCCCGCGGACGATCGACTTTTCCTCGCACGTCTCTTCGCCGCGCTGGGGCTCAACGACAACAAACAGCAGCGGGTCATCGAATGTGGCCGGATCGTCTCCGTCCGGGAACAATGCTCCTTCCAGGACCTGTTCCGCGGCCGATTCGCCTATTGTTTGGACCTTCAACATCGGCAGGTCAACCTCCCACAGTTGACGAACCGACTGCTCGACGAGATCTACCGCCACAGTCATCCATCGATCACCCGGGCCCGGCATGATTTCGCCGAACGCCTCAAATCACTGCGCCTGCCGCCTCACTGCACCGTGTCGCCGAGCACCTCCTTCGAATACGATCGAGTTACCCTGTCGATCGAATTGGACAGCCTCGACGATCTGGCGGCACGGTGGCCGGACCTCAAAGAACACCTGGCATAAGGTGCTCGGGAGAAGAAGCTTCCCGGGCTGGTTGATTCTCTCGGAGGCTGCCTCGTAAAGGCCCGGCTGGCCGGAGAATCAGGCCCGAAGGGGGCGGACGGGGTTAGTCAGGATAGGTGACATCGCCGGTGATCATCAGATCCTCGCCGAACCGTTTGGTCGAGGTGTTGATCAGGCGGACGGCCCGGTTGCGGTCAGGTTCGGCACGATATTGTTCAACCACGCCACTGCCGCTGTCACCGATGAAAATCGGGGCGTAGAACAGATGGGCGCGATCGACGAGCCGGGCTGAAAGAAATGCACCGTGGACCGCCGCTCCGCCTTCGACGAGCACGGACGTGAGTCCCCGGGCACCGAGCAAACGCAACACCTCTTTGAGATCAAGCCGGCCGTCACCGCCGCAGACCGTCTCAACGATCTCGACTCCCGGCCGCGCCGCAAGACGCTCCCGTTTATCGGCAGCGACCGCCGCCGAACAGAAAATCAGCGTCGACGCCGTCGACTGCTGACTCAGCACCCGAGCCTGCTCGTCGATGCGAAGCCTCGTGTCGAGAATGACCCGCACCGGGTCACGGCCGCGCTTGCCGGCCAGTCTGGTGGTCAGTGCCGGATCGTCGATGACGATCGTACCGATTCCCACCAGAATGGCATCGCACCGGTCCCGCAGACGATGCACCTGCCGTAACGATTCGGGGCCGGTTACCGAGCCGCAACTGCCCCGGCGAAAGGTAATCCGCCCATCGAGACTGAGGCCCGCCTTCAGCACGACCCACGGCATCGACGTGGCGATGTGTTTAAGGAAGGGACGGTTAATCTCCCGACACTGCTTTTCGAGCACTCCGGTAACCACCGTCACCCCCCTGCTGCGCAGATAATCGGCACCGCTGCCGTCGACCAGCGGGTTCGGATCGAGCATGCCGATCACCACTTCGGCGATACCCGCGTCCGCCACGGCATGCGCACAAGGAGGGGTTCGACCGTAATGGTGGCACGGTTCAAGCGTCACATACAGGGTCGCGCCCCGCGCTGCCGGACCGGCGGCATGCAGCGCGTGAATTTCCGCGTGGGGGGTGCCGGCCCGGCGATGATACCCACTCGCAACGACCGTGCCGTCTCTGACGATGACCGCACCGACACACGGATTTGGCGCGGTGCGACCGAGTCCCCTGCGGGCTTCGGCCAAGGCGCGCCGCATAAAATGGCGCTGCAAGCGATCGGTGTTCATCCACTCATGCCGGTAATCTGCGGAAGCGGGACTCACTCCGAAAATTCACGGTCCCGGGTCTCCAGCAGGTTTTTCAGCTCGTCCATGAATTCATTGACGTCCTTGAATTGCCGGTACACTGAAGCGAAACGAACGTAGGCCACTTCATCAAGGGTCGAGAGCGTTTCCATGACCCACTCGCCGATGACCTTTGACGGCACCTCCTTGGCCCCGAGATCCTGAAGCTTATGTTCGATCTCATCGACAAACAGATCTATCGCATCGCGGCTGACCGGCCGTTTTTCGCAGGCCTTTTCCAGGCCGACGACGATTTTCTGGCGATCCCACGGTTCTCTCCGGCCGTCCTTTTTCACCAGGACCGGCATCATCACCTCGAGGCGCTCGTAGGTGGTGAATCGTTGATCACAGGACAGGCAGGAACGGCGTCGCCGGGTAATGGTGGCATCCTTGTTCAGACGGGAATCGATCACCTTGTTGTCCAGATTTCCACAATAGGGGCATTTCATAACCTCCCTCCTTCCGGCACCGGCGGCCGCGGGCAAACCGGGTCGATCTGGCCCGGTAACGCACACAGGCCGGTATCGACTGAAACAGTCGATACCGGCCTGTCGTTTTGCCCGTCCATTGCGTCCGGGTCAACTGAACTTGGCAATACGATGCTGATGGCGGCCGCCGTCAAAGGATGCGGCGAGCCAGGTCTGAACCAGGCCTTGGGCAACTCCGGGCCCGATCACCCGGGCTCCGAAACACAAGACATTGGCGTTGTTGTGCTGGCGGCTGAGACGGGCGGTATACTCGTCGTGACAGACGGCCGCCCGGATACCGCGATACCGGTTCGCCGCCATGGACATGCCGATACCGGTCCCGCAGATCAGCATGCCGCATTCCGCCCGGCCGGCCAGCACCGCCGTACAGACCGCTTCGGCAAAGTCGGGGTAGTCGACCGATGCCGGTGAATGACAGCCGATATCCTCGACCTGGTGCTCGAGTCTCTCGAGCAGAGCGACGACGACTTGTTTCAGTTCGAATCCACCGTGGTCGGCGCCGATAATGATTTTCATCATAGCCCCTGTTGCCGTCTAACCCTGGAATCGCCGCAACACGACGACCCCGTTGGTACCGCCGAAGCCGAACGAGTTGGACATCGCCGCCCTGATCTCCATCTCCCGCGCGGTGTTGGGCACGTAATCAAGATCACACTCGGGACTGGGGTGCTGCAGATTGATCGTCGGCGGCGCCACCTGATCCCTGATGCTCAGAGCGGTAAACACCGCTTCAATGCCGCCGGCGGCACCAAGCATATGCCCGACCATCGATTTGGTGGAACTGATCGCCAGGTGACTGGCGTGCTCGCCGAACACGGTCTTGATCGCGGTAGTCTCACAGCGGTCGTTGAGCGGCGTCGACGTACCGTGGGCATTGATATAATCGATGCTGTCCGCGGCCATGCCGGCATCCTGCAGCGCAGATGCCATACAGCGTGCCGCCCCCTCGCCGTCCTCCGGTGGTGCGGCGATATGATACGCGTCGCTGCTCAGGCCGTAACCGACCACTTCGGCGATTATTGCGGCCCCGCGGGCCCGGGCATGCTCGAGTTCCTCGAGGATCAGAATCCCCGCCCCCTCGGACATGATAAAACCGTCCCGCTGCTCGTCAAACGGGCGCGACGCCTCGGCCGGGCTGTCGTTGCGTCTGGACAGCGCCTTCATCGCCGAGAAACCGCTCACTCCCAGCGGGCAGATCACCGCCTCGGTACCACCGGCGATCATCGCGTCGCTCATGCCGTATTTAATATGCCGATACGCTTCGCCGACGGCGTGGGTGCCGGCGGCACAGGCGGTGGTCAGGGTCAGGTTCGGTCCTTTGCTGCCGATATCCATCGAGATATGGCCCGACGGCATATTGGGAATGACCGTCGGGATGAAAAACGGGGTCAGCCGGCGGTAGCCCTTGCCGAGCACCAGCTCGTGCTGCTCGGTGATGGTCGGCAGGCCGCCCATGCCGCAACCGGTAATAACCCCGATGCGACCGCAGTTCCCCTCCGAAACCCGCAAACCGCTCTCCGCCATGGCCATCCGGGTCGCCACCAGCGCATACTGGACAAAGAGATCGAGATGTTTGGCCGTCTTTTTGTCGAAATGATCCTCGGTAACAAAATCCTTGACCTCGGCGGCAATCTGGACCGCGAAATCGGACGCATCAAACCGGGTGATACGATCGATGCCGCTGACCCCGTTGCAGAGATTGCCCCAGGCTTTGGCCACTCCGGTACCCAACGGTGTCACGAGGCCGGTTCCGGTCACCACTACTCTGCGGTTCACGATTCAGTCTCCTTCAGCTTAGGCGATACGTGATCGATTGTGCGCTCGCAAGCAGTTGAAATTACCGAATTTTACTCACATAATCGACCGCATCCTGAACAGTGACGATTTTCTCGGCATCCTCATCAGGAATTTCGATCTCGAACTTTTCTTCCATTGCCATAATCAGTTCCACCAAATCAAGCGAATCGGCGCCGAGGTCATCGACAAAGGATGCCTGCGGAACAACTTTATCTTTTTCTACGCTCAATTGCTCAACGATGATGTCAATCATTTCCTGATCGATCGCCATTGTATTGTCTCCTTAAAAACGTTTATCGACTGTTCTTGATTGTTTGTCGTCATCGCGCCATTTCGAGAACAGCGTGGGAACGGATGACGCCGAGAGCCCACTTTTTAACAAATCCGCCCAATTTGCAACCATTAAATACTGCTTCTTTCTAGACAACAGCATTTGTTACATCGTTACATATACATGCCGCCGTTGACATGGATCGTCTGTCCCGTTACATAGGCGGCTTCGTCGCTGACGAAAAACAAGGCCGCGGCCGCCACATCGGCGGCGGATCCGAGCGTTCCCAGTGGAATTTCCCCGATCAGTTTCTGCTGCGCCGCCTCCGGCAGAGCCTCGGTCATCTCGGTGACGATATAGCCGGGCGCTACACAATTGACGGTGATCCGCCGGGACGCAAATTCCCGGGCCAGCGATTTGGTCAGGCCGACCATGCCGGCTTTGGCCGCGGCGTAGTTAGCCTGACCGGCGTTACCGGAAAAGCCGACCACCGAGGAAATGTTGACGATCCGTCCCCACTTTTTTTTCATCATCGAGCGCACCACCGCTTTGGAACAGTTGAACGCCCCTTTGAGGTTAGTGCCGAGGACCTGATCCCAGTCCGCCTCTTTCATCAGCGGCAGCAAGCCGTCTCTGGTAATACCGGCGTTGTTGACCAGGATATCGACCGAACCCGCCCGGCTGATGAGCTCCTTCATCGCCTCCTGGGTGGCGCTGAAATCGGCCACGTCACACTGCATGACGGCTCCATCCCCGCCGGCCTGCTGCAGCAGGGCGATGGTCTCTTCGGCGGCATCGGCACGACTGACGTAGTTGACATGGACGTAGGCGCCCCGCGCGGCGAGCCCGATGGCGATTTCCCGGCCGATGCCCCGGCTGCCGCCGGTGACGACTGCGGTTTTTCCGTGCAAATTCATGATCCACGCCTCCTCTCGATGGCAGCGATAAGTTTCGGGATAACCTCGTAGAGATCACCGACTACGCCGTAGTCGGCGACGTCGAAGATCGGCGCATCACCGTCGCGATTGATGGCGACGATGGTTTCCGAGGACTGCATGCCGGCCACGTGCTGGATGGCGCCGGATATGCCGCAGGCGATATAGAGCTTCGGCGCCACGGTCTTACCGGTCTGACCGACCTGGTGCGGATAGGGAATCCAGCCGGCATCGACCACGGCGCGGGACGCCGAGACCTTGGCGCCGAGCGTATCGGCCAGCCGGCCGAGCAGTTCGAAGCCCTGTTCGTTTTCCAGTCCCCGACCGCCGGAAACGAGAATATCCGATTCCTGGATATTGACCATCCCCCTGGCCTCCGTCACCGATTCGAGCACCTTGATCCGACTGGTCAACTGACGCGGTGTCGGCATGATATCGATGATCTCGCCGCATCGATCGGCGGCAAACGGCAGCTCTTTCATGACCTTCGGCCGGACCGTGGCCATCTGCGGCCGGGTGTCGGGACAGACGATGGTGGCCATGATGTTGCCGCCGAAGGCCGGTCTGGTCTGCAGCAGCACGCCGTCTTCCGCCCTGATTTCCAGAGCGGTACAATCGGCCGTCAGGCCGGCGTCGACACTGGTGGCCACGCCGGGGATAAACGACCGGCCGATGGCCGTGGCCCCGGCCAGCACGATCTCCGGTCGATACTGCCGGATCAGCGCGGAGACGATCTTCTCGTAGATCTCGTCGGAAAACACTTCAAGGGCCGGGTTATCGACCCGGTAAACGAGGTCGGCGCCGTGGCCGATCAGGGTTGCCCCGCTGTCCCCGGTCATATGACCGAGCAGTACCGCGGCCAACTGCACTCCCCGGGCATCGGCGAGCCTGCGGCCGGCACCGAGCAATTCGGTGGCCACCGGCGCCAGTCTGCCCCGGCTACATTCGGCAAAGACCCAGATACCGGAAAAACTGGCCAGATCCTGCTGGACGGAACGGCTCCCGCCCTCGATCTGCAACGCTCCCACCTCGCACTCCTCAACACAGGCGCCGCACAACGTGCAGGAATCACCGACGACGGCGATGGCGTCCACCACCTCGATGGCCCCGAACGGGCAGTGCTGCTCGCAGATGCCGCAGCCGATACAGAGCGTTTCGTCTATCTTTAGCATAGTACCTACCTTTTAAACCAGATACGGCGCGAGCCTGTCAACCAGCTGCTCCACCTGCTCATCGACACTGCCCGACAGGATCGCCCGCTGGCCTCGGGCTTCCGGCGGAAAGACCTTGACCACCTGGGTAGGCGAGCCGGCAAGGCCGATATTGGCCGGGTCGGCCTTGATATCGGCCGCGGTCAGGACGGTGATCTGCGCCTTTTTCGCCTTCATCTTGCCCTTGAGCGACGGTACGCGCGGCTGGTTGATATCCTTGACCACGGTGAGCAGCGACGGCAAACCGACGCTGAGCAAATCATAACCGTCATCCATCATCCGCTCGACCACCAGTTCCTCGGCAGAGGCGGACCGAATTTTCTGGATACAGGTGGCATACGGGATACCCAGCCGCATCGCCAGCCCCGGCCCGACCTGGGCGGTATCGCCGTCGATCGCCTGCTTGCCGCAGACAACCAGGTCAAACGGGCCGCAGTGCTCCACCGCCTTGGCCAGCGTGTACGATGTCGCCCAGGTGTCGGCACCGGCAAAACTCCGATCGGAGACGAGCACGGCCCGATCGGCGCCGCAGGCCAGGGCCTGGCGCAGCACTTCTTCGGCCTGGGGCGGCCCCATGGTCAGCACGATCACCTCCCCGCCCTGCTCTTCCTTCAGCGAGACCGCTGCTTCCAGCGCGTGCTGGTCATAGGGGTTCATGATCGACTCGACCCCTTCCCGGGTCAGCGTGTTGGTCTCCGGGTCGAGGCGGACATCTTTGGCATCGGGTACCTGTTTGACGCAGACAATGATCTTCATGGGCAATCCGTCGACTTCCTGCAGGCGCCGCACCGGCGCGCCTTGTTACTTGTTATATTCTTTATTGAGTTCCTGGCCGATCACGTTGCGCTGCACCTGGTTGGTCCCTTCGTAGATCTGCAGGATTTTCGCATCGCGCATCATCTTCTCGGCCGGATAGTGACACATGTACCCGTAGCCGCCCAGCACCTGGACCGCATCGGTGGTCACCTTCATTGCCATATCGGTGGCAAAGACCTTGCACATCGAAGACACCTTGGACATATCCTTCGGATGGGCGTCGATATGTCGGGCGGCTGCATAGGTGAGCGCCCGCGCCGCTTCGAGGGTGGTGGCCATATCGGCGAGCAGGTGCTGGACCGCCTGGAAACCGATGATCGGCTTGCCGAACTGCTCCCGCTGCTTGGCGTAGGTGACGGCCATATCCAGCGCTCCCTGGGCCAGACCGACACCAAGCGCGGCGATGCCGGGACGGCTGGAATCAAGGGTCTTCATCACCGTGATAAAGCCCGTGCCCTGCCGGCCGATCAAGCGCTCCTTGGGAATCCGGCAATCCTTGAAAATGAGCTCGGTGGTCGAGGAGGCCCGGATACCCATCTTGAGTTCCTTGGGCCCGCAGGAAAAACCAAAATCGCCTTCTTCGACGACGAACATCGAAGCGCCGCGGGCGCCCTTGTTCTTGTCGGTGATGGCCACCACCGTATAGATCTGCGCCTCACCGCCATTGGTGATCCACTGTTTGGTGCCGTTGAGCACCCACTCGTCGCCATCGAGAACAGCCGTGGTGCGGATCCCCGAGGCATCCGAGCCGGCATTGGCCTCGGTCAGCCCGAAAGCCGCGAACTTATTGCCGGCAGCCACGTCGGGCAGATATTTTTCTTTCATCTCCGGGGAACCACCGATCATGATCGGGTAGATACCGAGGGCACTGGCGGCAAAGGCGGTGCCGACCCCGATGCAACCCCGACCGATCTCTTCCAGGGCCAGTACGATGTCGAGACAGCTGCCGCCAAAACCACCATAGTCTTCCGGGATGGGGATGCCGAACAGATCGGCCTTGGCCATGGCCGTCAAGATTTCCCGGGGAAACTGGTGCTTTTCATCGAGCTCGGCCCGGTTCGGGATGATCAGTTCATCAGTGATCTGCCGCGCGATATCGACGATCATCTGCTGTTCCTCAGTCAAAAATCTCTCCATAACTAGTCTCCTTTCTACCACCTGAGCAGGGTCGCACCCCAGGTAAAACCGCCACCGAAGGAACAGAACAACACCGTCGTACCGGGTTGCAACAGCCCCGCACGATTGGTCTCGTCCAGGGCGATGGGTATGGAAGCGGCCGACGTATTGCCGTAGTGCATCACATTGAGGATTACCTTCTCCTCGGGGATAGCCAGCCGCTCCATGAGCTTGTTCAAGATTCTGATATTGGCCTGATGGGGAATCACCAGATCGATATCGGCCATGGTCGTCCCGGTTGCCCGCAGCACCCCGTCGACGGCGTCTTCCATGGCCTTGACCGCATGTTTGAATACTTCGCGGCCCTCCATGATGATGTGCACGCCGGGGTTATCGGGCACGAGCAGATCGGGATTGGTGCTCGGCGACTGGTGCATATAGAGCAATTGCCAGAGCCGGCCGTCCGAGCGGTGCTTGGCGCCGAGGATCCGCCGCCGCTCATCATCCGCATGACCGAGCACCGCGGCTCCGGCTCCGTCGCCGAACAGGATGCAGGTATTGCGATCCTGCCAGTTGAGGCGGGAGGACAGCGTTTCGGCGCCGATCACCAATACCCTGGCCTGAGGATCGGCGCGAATGTGCTTGTCGGCGATATCCAGGCCGTAGAGAAAACCGGAGCAGGCCGCATTGACATCGTAGGCGAAGGCATTGTCGGCGCCGATTTCCTGTTGCACGAAGCAGGCACACGACGGCATGAGCATGTGGGAGCTGATGGTCCCGACAATCAGCAGCGAGATATCCGTCGCCGCGAGGCCCGCCATGGCCAGCGCTTCCGAGGCCGCCCGGGCGGCGATCTGGTAGGTCTTCTCGCCCGGGCCGCCGATGCGGCGATTTTCGATACCGGTCCTGGTGCGGATCCATTCGTCGCTGGTATCGACGATCTGCTCCAGATCGACATTGCTCAGCACCCGGTCCGGCAGGCACGACCCGGTGCCCAGAACAACCGTTCCCATTTACGCCACCTCGGCCGGAACGGTCACGCCGCCTTCCAGTTCCCGGGAGATCAGCTCGTTGATATTGAGCCGCTCCATCTCCATCGCTTCGATCAAGGCATTCTTGATCGCATAACCACTCGATTTCCCGTGACAGATAATGCCGGTTCCCTTGATGCCAAGGAGCGGCGCCCCGCCGTATTCGGCATAGTCGACCCGTTTCTGGAAGTTTTTGAAGGCCGGGCGGGCCAGCAGATAGCCGATCTTAGCCATGGTCGACTTGAGGATCTCGTCACGCAGCATCTTCATTGCCGATTCGGCCAATCCTTCACTGATCTTGAGGCAGATATTGCCGACGAAGCCGTCGCAGACAATCACGTCGACATCGCCCAGGAAGACATCGCGGCCTTCCACGTTGCCGATGAAATTCAGAGCGCTCTTGTGGAGCAGCGCGTAGGTCTCCTTGACCAGGCTATTGCCCTTGCCCGACTCCTCGCCGATGGTCAGCAGGCCGACTCGCGGTTTATCGACATTGTAGAGCCGGGAAAAAGTCGAGGCCATGACCGCGAACTGGTAGAGGTGAATCGGCCGGCATTCCACGTTGGCACCGACGTCCATGATCACTACCGGTCCTTTGAGAGTCGGAAAAATCGAGGCCAGACCGGGCCGGGCGACATTTTTCAGACGTCCGAGCGTCCGCACCGCCGCCGCCAACGTGGCGCCGGAATTGCCGGCACTGACCACCGCCGCGGCCTGACCGGACTTGACCAGCCCGAAGGCGATCATGATCGATGAATCCCGCTTTTTTCGAATCGCATCAACCGGATTTTCATCCATCCCGATCGTCGTCGAGGCATGGACGATGGTCAACCGACGCCCTGCCTCACGACCGGTCGCCAGTGCCTCGACATGCTTGGCGAGAATCGTTTCGTCACCGACCAGGCAGATGTCGAGATCGGCCTGCTCGGCGGCCAGCAGCGCCCCGTTGATCAGTTCTTGCGGACCATGGTCTCCGCCCATGGCATCCAGGGCAATGTGCACCGAGTGACCCCTTCTAGACGTCTGTATCCAGTGCGTAAACCACGCGCTCTTTATATCTGCCGCAGCTGCCGCAGAGGCGATGCGGTTGCTTCGGTTCGCCGCAGTCCTGACACAGGTTCAGGCCCGGGGCCTGCAACGCATCGTGCGAACGTCGTTTATGGGTACGGGCATGTGAGTGTCGTCTTTTTGGTAAGGCCATTGTTTCCTCCGTTAATCAGACTCGCTGACTTCTGTTCTGTTTATTTTCCCTTTACCTGCCGGAGCACGGCAAACGGGCCGCTGCCGCCGGTCCGCGGACACGAACAGTGCGAATCGTTGAGATCAATGCCACATTGTTGGCACAGCCCCCGGCAATCATTTCGGCACAAGACCCTCGCCGGCAGAGCGAGATAGACTTGTTCGCGCAGCAAAACCCCCAGGTCGATAATCGGCTCCGGCAAAAATACCGTCTGACAATCTTCCTCGCACCACTCGGAGATCTCCGCGGCGCCGTCTACCTCGTCCTGGCCGAGACGGCAGTGATAGGTGAATTCGCTCGCCAGTTCCGTCGATACCAGGCGACAGCATCGATCACACGAAGCGGCGATGACAACCATCAACCGCCCCGTCACCTCGACCCGGTCACTGCCGATCCGGCGGAGCATAACCAGGCCGTCCACGGGCGTGCGAGCCGTCACCTCGTCGCCGGGAAACCAACCGTCATCGCTGATCCGACGGACATATTCGTCCCCGACAATCTCATGAAAGGCAACCTTCACGACGCACCATCCAACGAACAAAGGGTCAAACGTAACAGATTAATCCATTTCCATCATATCTGCCAGAAAAAAAAGCGCTGCTTCCCCGGCACACCGCCGAATCGGCAACGATGGAGATCAGCGATGCCAGGGCGGGACGTCAGCCCTGGGAACGTTCACAGGATATGTGCCAACCGCGCGGAGCACTTCTCCAACCTCAAGCCGGCGATGCGCAACAGATGCCCCATGATCGACAGCGCGATCTCCGGATGATGCGCAGCGAGGTGTTGAAAGTCGTCGGTTGCCAGACGAAGCAGCACGGCATCGGTGACGGCGTGCACGGCTGTTTGATGCTCGCCGCCGCCGGCCAGCGCTCTTTCGCCGACCGGCGCCGGTGGGGAGAGAAGCGCGACTACCTGGCTGTTGCGGCCATATCCCGTCTGTTTCTTGACGGCGACCTTCCCCGACAGGAGCAGGTAACAGGCGTCGGCGACATCGCCGATGGTAAAAAGCGGCTCTGCGGCTGCTCTGCGGCAGACGCTGAGAAACGGCTGGACGATGGCGCGCTGCTCCGGCGACAAGAAGGAAAATACCCGGGCCAGGTCCTCTGGTCCACCCCCCGCTGACAGATCAGGCCGGCTCATCGCTGTCGGCAAACGATCGATTCTTATCTTCGATGATTTTCAGCAATCCCTCGAAACTTTCCTGGCGCAGAATCGAGCGAAACTGTTCCATATAGTTGCGGATCAGGCTGACGCCTTCGATATTGATGTCGTAGACCATCCACCGGTCCAGCTCTTTCTGCATAATGTAATGGATCGGCAGGTTCTGGCCCTGATGCTCGACCAGCGTCGTCACCTGGGCCCGCTTCCCCTTGACTCGCTCGGCCACGAAATCAACGGCCTGACCGCTGTATGTCTCCAGTTTGCCGACATAGACATTCTCCAGCAACGTGGTCATCTGGTCCACGAAATAATCCTTCTGGTCGGCAGAGATGTCGTGCCAGGTTGCGCCGAGAACGCGCCGGGACATCTCTCGAAAATCAAACCCGGCCGACACCACCTCCATGATCCGGCGGCGCCGTTCTTCTTTGTTTTCCGAGCCCTTGAGGCTATCATCGAGGAGAATACCGATCACCTCGTCGATGGTCGGCCGCAACTGCTCGGTCGGACTGAGATCATCGGCCGGGGCCGGAGACGTCACGGCAACGGCAAGAAAAACGGCTAGGAACAGGTGCAGCATCTTCATGTCATCCACCTCACAAGAATATCATGGCGTGGGGGGGGCGGCCGGACGCTTACCGTTCGCTGATCAGCCTGCGACGGTATTCGTAATAGGCCTGCCGCGCCGCCACGTAGGGGTCGAGCGAAATACGCTTCAATTCCTCGTAGACCTCGGGACCGATCGACAACTCATTGACCCGCTCCGCCGAAACATAGGCAAATTCGAACACTAGATTGTCGGAAAAATAAAAGACCGGATGAAAATAAAAATCGGTAAACAGGCCGACCGAATCACGGATAGTGGATGGCCCAAGTCCCGGCCAGTACAGATAGACGCCCTCGCCGACGCCCCATTTGCCCAGCGTCTGCCCGAAATCGGCATGCCGCTGTCTGATGTCGAACTCGTCGGCGGCCGGATCGACAAACCCGAAAATGCCGAGGGTGCTGTTGATCAGAAATCGACCGAGAACGATGCCGGCATCCTCAACCTCGCCTTGCAGCAGATTGTTGGTCAGATGGATCGGCGCCGTCAGGTTGGCAAAAAAGTTGCCGAGGCACTGCCTGATATCGGCCGGCAGAATCTCTGCGTAAACAGTTTTGACCGGCTTGAGCACCCAATAATAGAGCCGGTCGTTGAATTGAAAAAAAGCGCGATTCATCGACTCCAGCGGATCGTGCACGACCAGAGTCGGCGGTGCCAGCGAGTAATCGTCCTCGAACAGCGGATCGCCCAGGATCCTTTGCGGGTCGTTGATATACGGCTCGCCACGCAGCAAATCTGGTGCCAAGCCGTCGCCCGCCGTTTCCTCTTCGAGCAGATCGGGAAACATCTGCTCCGGCCCGGGGGACAGGTCGGCACCGGAAACGGGGGCCGACAATCCGAGAAAGACGAGTATGAGCAGGCCGAAACGAAGCATTACGTCTCCAGCGGGCGGCAGGTTATTGGGCACTGCCGAAGGCAAATTTACTGATCAACGACTCGATATCAATGGCCGACTCGGTGTCGAAAATAACCTCGTTTTCCTCGAAGTGATCGAGCGCGCCGCCAAGGGTTATCTGGACGTACTTGTCGCCGATAATACCCTGTGATTTCACCGAGGCGATCGAGTCGGTCGGCACTTTGATCGTGCGCTCGAGTTTCAGCGTCAACTCGGCGAGCAGGTCGTCGTTGAGTTGTATCCCGCTGACCTCGCCGACGATAACCCCGGCCACCTGCACCGTCGCCCCTTTCTTGACGCCCGAGACGTTGTTGAATTCGGCCCGAATCTCATAGGTGCGGCCACGATCGAACAGGCCGACCTCGCCGAGGTTGAACGCCAGGTAGACCAGGGCCAAAAAACCGGCCACCATGAAGGCTCCGACGGCCATTTCCACCATTTTCGTATTCATCATCTATTCCACAAGCTGACTCTGGTAAAGTTCTCCCATCGTGGTCCGGACAAAGTCCTTGATATGGGGTTTGGTCGACCACTGGAGTTCATCCGGACTGGCGAAGGCATCCATCTTCCCGTCGTGCAGAATGATCACCTGATCGGCAAGGCTGAAGACGGCGGGAATATCGTGGCTGACAATAATCGCCGTATACCCGAGTTGGCGCTGGGTGCGGGCGAAAAGTTCGTAGATCTCGCGGGTCATGACCGGGTCAAGACCGGTGGTCGGTTCGTCGAACAGCATGATCTCCGGATCGAGTTGCAGCGCGCGGGCCAGACCGACCCGTTTCTGCATGCCGCCGCTCAACTGGGCCGGAAATTTATCTTCATCCCCGCTCAAATCAAGGGTCCGCAGCGTCGCCATGACCTGCTCTCCGATCTGCTCTTCTGTCTTGGCGGTCCGCTCCCGCAGCGGCAAGGCCACGTTATCGTAGACGGTCATCGAATCGAACAGTGCCGCGCCTTGAAACAATACTCCGAATTTGGTCCGTACTTCCTCGAGCCGGTCGCCCCTGATCGAGGTGATATCGGTCCCGCCGACCATGATTCGGCCCTCGTCGGCATCGAGCAGGCGCAGGATCAGCTTCAGCGTCACACTCTTGCCTTGTCCGCTGCCGCCGGCGATTACCGTGGTCCGGCCGGGCGGAATCGAAAAATCGACCCGATCGAGAATCACCTGCCGGCGCCCGTCCCGACCGACAAACCCCTTGGAGACGCCGGTAAATGCCACTGCCGGTTCGTTCATAGGATGATCGCCGTCAGCAGATAGTCGAAAACGAGCACCGAAATCGAGGCCATGACCACCGCCTGGGTGGTCACCCGGCTGACACTCTCGGCACCGAACCCGGCTCCGCGAATCTCCCGGACCAGATAGCCGCGGCCGGTACAGATCCAGACGACCAGTACGGCAAAGACAAACGACTTGATGATACCCAGGTTGATATCATGGTTGGTCACACTCTGCCGCATGCCCTCGACGAAGCTGCCGGGGTTGACACCCATCAGCACGACGCCGGAAAGATAACCGCCGGCGATTCCGATCACATCGAAAAGACCGGTCAACAGCGGCACCGAGATAATCGCGGCAACGAATTTGGGCGAGATAAAGAAGCGAAAGGGATCCACCGCCATGCACTCGAGGGCATCGATCTGGTCGGAAATCCGCATGATGCCGATCTCGGCGCACATCGCCGAACCGGCCCGCCCGGCAACCATCAGCGCGGTCAGGACCGGACCCAGTTCCATGATCAGGGTGAGCGCCACGGCCGAACCGAGCATGCCTTCGGCGCCGAATTTGTTGAGCGAATAGTATCCCTGCAGGCCAAGGACCATACCGGTCGACAGTGCGGTAAAAAAAATGACGAGCACCGAGCCGGCGCCGATGAAATGCACCTGTTTGACGCATTCCCGGAAACGCAGTGGCCGGCGGAACAGGCCGCGCAGCGCCTTGAGCAGAAACAGGCTCATCCTGCCGAGGTCGGCGAGGATATACATGCCCGTACCGCCGAGACCGGTCAGCACATTTTTTCCTGCAATATCTGCCATAACATGCCTGCTGTTGACTGCCGACGGGCAAGGAAGCGCTCACTGAAAATGTTATGCGTCATGGACCGGTTCGAGCCTGCATAACACGGTGCCAATAATACGACATCCCGACTGAAAGTCAATAATGGAGAAGCGACGCTCCACCGATTGACGACTGGTTACGGCGACGTAACCGGTGAACATTACGACAACAAGAAAAAAGAACCAGGCCTCTCACCAACCAGCCGAGCAGACACACCGCTGTCTGTCGTCACCGACAGGAAGGATAAGGCCGGCCAAGCGAGCGGCCAAGCTCCCGCAGCGCTCATGACGCGCGAGGATCGAAGGCCTCGCGCAGCGCTTCGCCGATGAAGATGAGCAGTACCAGCATGCCGACCAGCACGATAAACGTGGACAGAGACAGCCACCAGGCGTCGATATTGTTCTTCCCCTGGGCCAGCAGTTCGCCGAGGCTCGGCGTGGACGGCGGCACCCCGAGGCCGAGAAAGTCGAGACTGGTCAGGGCAAGGATCGAGGCCGACATGCGAAACGGCAGAAAGGTGATAACCGGGGTCATGCCGTTGGGCAGCAGATGACGCACCATGATCACCGGACCGCTGACTCCGAGGGCCCGGGCCGAGCGGACGTAGTCGAGGTTTCTGCCCTTGAGAAATTCGGCCCGGACATAATCGGACAGCCCCATCCAACTGAACAGGGACAGCAAAACGAGCAACAGCAGCACGCTCGGCTCAAAGATCGAGGCGAAGATGATGAGCAGATACAACTCCGGCATCGCCCCCCAGATCTCGATGAAACGCTGGCCGAACAGATCGATCCTGCCGCCGAGATAGCCCTGGATGGCGCCGACCAGGATACCGATCAGCGTGCCGACTGCGGTCAGCGCCAGGCCGAACAAGACACTGAGGCGGAAACCATAGAGCAACCGGGCGAACACGTCGCGCCCGCGGTCGTCGGTGCCGAGGAAATTGCTGGTGGTCGGCGGCGACGGCACCGGTCCGTCGATCTGGAAATTGATGGTATCGAAATCGTGGTGGTTGATCGGAAAAAAAGCTCTGTTACCGGGCTTTTCCATCTGGCCGAGAAAAAACGGGTCGCGGTAGTCGGTCTCTGTCTCAAAGACGCCGCCGAACTCCGTCTCCGGGTAGTCAAACAGCAGCGGCGCATACCAGGACCCTTCGTAGATGACCACCAGCGGCTTGTCGTTGCTGATCAACTCGGCGCCGAGACTGAGGACAAAGAGCACGGAGAAGACGAGCAGGCTGTAATAGCCGCGACGATTGCGTCGAAAACGCAACCATCGCCGCTGCCGCGGGGTAATGCCCCGGCCGGCCGGGACTCTGTCAACCGTTGGCGTCGACACGACTGAAATGGATCCGTGGATCAACGGCGACATAGCTCAAATCGGACAGGAGCCGACTGACCAGACCGATGATCGAGAAGAAATAAAGGGTGCCGAGCACGACGGGATAGTCGCGGTTAAGCACCGACTGATAGGCGAGCAGTCCCATTCCTTCGAGCGAGAAGATGGTCTCGATGAGCAGCGAACCGGTGAAGAACGAGGCGATGAAATAACCGGGAAAACCGGTAATGATCGGGATAATCGCGTTTCTGAAGACATGTTTGTACATGATGGTCCGCTCGTCCAATCCCTTGGCCCGGGCCGTCATTACGTAGTTCTTGCCGATCTCCTCGAGAAAGGAATTCTTGGTCAGCATGGTCATCACCGCCAAGCTGCCGATGGCGCTCGAGACAATGGGCAGTACCATGTGCCAGAGATAGTCGAGGATCTTGGCGACAAGACCCAACTCCGCCCAATTGTCGGATACCAGGCCGCGCAGCGGGAAGACGCTCCAAAAACTGCCGCCGCCGAACAACACGATCAGCACGATTCCCAGAACGAATCCGGGAATCGCGTAACCGACGAGGATGACGGTACTGCTGACCACATCGAAGGTGGAGCCGTCACGCACCGCCTTGGCAATGCCCAGCGGGATGCAGACGCCGTAGACGATGAAAAAGGTCCACAACCCGAGTGACATCGACACCGGCATCCGGGAGATTACCAGATCGACGACATCGCGCTGATAGTAGTAGGAGGAGCCGAAATCGAATCTGAGATAATCGGCCATCATCGTCAAAAAGCGCTGCAGCGCCGGCTGATCGAAGCCGTACAGCGATTTCAGCTCGGCAAGTCGCTCCTCGTCGAGACCGGCGGCCCCGCGATACATCGAAGCCGACGCCGCCACTTCACCACCCGCCCCGCCGTGCCCTTCAAGGAGGGAAATCATCTGGTCGACCGGGCCGCCGGGGACAAATTGGGTGACGATAAAGGTAATTAACATGATCCCCACCAGGGTCGGGATCATCAGGGCGATACGCTTCAGGATATACGGGAACATGGGCGCGCTCTATCGCTGTACTGGTGAGCACTGATCGCTATCGGCCTCGACAATGAGCCTCCACTATAGCCTGCAACCCTATCATCGAGCGAGACAAAATGCCAGTCGGACAACGGACAACGAAGAAAAAATCCTTCCTCCTGTCGACCGTCTATCGCCACCGGCCCACCGGTCCGGTTAAAGAAACTGTTGATTTTATATTTGCTTTCTATTACAGCTTGATACCGATCGGAGCCGGCGGCCCCAACAGGGTCCCGGTCAGCCGCCAGGGCAACCAGCTGTTCCGAGGATAACGATGAGCATGATCACCACCGAAGGGGAACTCAGAGAATTGGTGGACCGCGCCAGGCACAGCGAAAGCGTGGCCCTGGACACCGAATTCGTCTGGGAGAGAACCTATTACCCGCAGCTCGGTCTCATCCAGCTGGCCATCTCCGACGAGCACTGCTACCTGATCGACCCACTGGCCATCTCCGACTTGTCCTCTCTCGGGTCTCTGCTGGCCGATCCCGGCGTCGTGAAAATCCTGCACGACGCCCCCCAGGACCTGCTCATCCTCCATCGGGCGACACGGGCCGTGCCGGTAAACATTTTCGACACCCGGATCGCCGCCGGCTTTTCCGGCCTGTCCGCGACCATTTCGCTGGCCGACCTGATCGGCGTCCTGCTCGATATCGATCTGCAGAAAACCCAGACCCGAACCAATTGGCTCAACCGCCCGCTCGATCAACTGCAACTCGATTATGCCCTCGATGATGTCCGCTATCTCGGTGCGGTGCGCGTGCTGCTGCTGAGCCGAATCATCGTCCCGGAGATCAAGTCCTGGCTCAAGAGCGAGCTGGAACCGCTGAACCGCCCGCATCACTATCTCGGCGTCGACGATCGGCAGCGTTTCAGCAGAGTCAAAGGCGCCGGCTCCCTCAATCGGGAGGAGTTGTCTGTTCTGCAGGAGCTGGCGGCCTGGCGGGAGCAGGAGGCCCGGCACCTGAACCGCCCGCGCGGCCATATTCTGACCGACCAGGTGCTGATCTCCCTGGCGAGAACACCGTGCACCAGCCGTGACGAACTGCAGCAAGCCCACCTGTTGTCGCCGAAAAAGTTGAAGCGTTACGGCCCGACCATCCTGGCCGCCGGCAAAAAAGGGCGGGCGATCGAGCCTGACCAGATGCCCGAGCGGAAACGACCGCTGCGCCTGAATCAACGTGAGCAGCAGAACTACGAGCGCCTCGCCAGTTTCGTCCATCTCAAATGCGAGCTGCAAGGACTTGATCCGCAGTTGATCGGCAGCAACGGCGAGCTGAAACAACTGGCCAAGAATCTGGACAACCCAGGCAGTCCGCTGCCACAGCGTTTGACCGAGGGGTGGCGCCAGACCTTTCTCGAGGAATTTTATCGCCGGCGCAGCTGATCAACGAGCCAGCGCTTCGAGCCTGGCGAGCAAATCCTGCTCGGCCGGCGCCCCGACGACTCGGTCGACCTCCCGGCCCTGCCGGAAAAACAGCAGCGTCGGCACCCCTCTGATCTGATAATGTACAGCGGTTCCGGGATGGTGGCTGGTGTCGAGACTGGCAACGATCACCCGGCCGGCGTAGCTGCCGGCGCACCGTGCAATCAACGGCGCCAGCGACCGACACGGCCCGCAGTCCGGCGAAAAGACGTCGACCAGCACCGGCAGCGGCGCTGAGCGGATAAACGACTGGCAATCGTCGTCGCCAAGCTGCACCGGAACCGCCGCCCCGCGAAGGTCGAGCGGATTTTTACAGGCGCCGCAGCGCGGCCGCAGATGCTGCTTTTTCTCCGGAAGGCGATTCTTCTTTCCGCAGGAACCGCACGTGACTATGACGGTATGCATGGCTTCATATCCTCCTGTGTGGTCGACCGCTCCGTGTCGCGACGGTCTCACGGTGCCGCTTACGAGGTCAAGTGGCGATAGAGATCGACCATGCGCAGCGGCAACTGCTGCACCTGGTCAATAAGCAGAAAATGCTCGCTGCCGAAGATCCGGGGCAGATAATCGCGGGCCTGGCGATCGATGGTCACGCCAAAAGCGTGTATCCCTGAGCCGCGGACCTCGAGCAAGGCCTTGCGGGTGTCTTCGATCGCGTACTCTCCCTTGTAGTCATCATAGTCTTCCGGCTTGCCGTCGGTGAGTGTCACCAGCAGCCTGGTCCTCGCGTCGGATTCTCCGAGCAGTTCGGCGCTTCGGCGAATGGCCGGGCCGAGACGGGTATATTCACGCGGCGCGATCGAACCGATCCGGCGGACTACCGCATCGCCATAGGATTCATGCAGTCGTTTGATCGGAAACAACTCGCAGCGGCTGCGCCGCATCCCGGAAAAACCATAGATGCCGTAGCGATCGCCGGCCGCCGCCATCGCTTCGCAGAGCACGACGAGCGCCTCCTTGATCACCGTACCGACCCACCCCTGGGTGGAATTGGACAGATCGACGAGAAAGAGGCTGGCCAGATCGCGCTCGTTGCGCTGCAACCGGACGAACAGCCGGTCACTGGCCGCCGTTGACGCACGCCGGTCGGCTCGCGCGTCGACCACCGCATCGAGATCCAGTTCATCGCCTTCACGCTGGCGGCCGACAAAGCTTTCATCCACCCGCATCATCTCGAACTGCCGCCGCAGGCGCAGCAAAACGCCGTGATATGTTTGCAGCGTCGAGGCGACAAAGTTCGATTGCACGAGCGGCAGCTCCTTTTCATAGACGGCACACCAGTTTTTCCGGTAGCCGTTGCGGCGAAAATCCCACTCGTCGATCAACCGGGCGCCCGGTGCCGGCCCGGAAAAGGTTTCGTTTGAATCTTTATCGTCCTGGTGACCGGCACTGGCGACGCCGCCGGCAACCCCGGCCGCAGCGGCGATATAGGCAGCCGGTATCCGCCCCCGGTCCTCCAGAATCTCGGCGGCCAACTCCTGGAGTTCGTCGGGCAACTGACAACGCTCGTTGTCGATATGCAGCACCAGCCGCCGCGTCGCCTGCTCCGGCTCGGCCGCTTCGACCAGCATGATCTGCGCGGCGTCCGCCTGGTCGCTATCCCCGCCGCTCTGCTCACCTCCCTGCTGGTGATGATCGGCCACCAGGCGGCCAAGCTGCCGGATGAAGGCCTCCCGCACCAGTGCTCGCCGGATCTCGAGCTGTTCGGCGGCCCCTGAAAAATCATGGTAGCCGAGCACCTCCAGGATCAGGGGACGGCGATACGCCCCGCCACGACCGGCAACCCGCAGGTAGCGCTCGATCAGCGCCGAGCAAGGAGCCTCCGCCGCCCCTGCCGAATCCTCCGGACTCTCAGGTCCGGACGGGCTGTGCAGCGCCGCCAGTGCCAGCTGCGACACGGCTGCGCCGAGCGGTGTCGGCTCGGCCGCCGGCCATTGCCGGAGCGTGGGCAAAACGGCGCGCCATTGGCGGGCCAATCCCGGCAGGCGGTTGTCGATCCACCGTAGCGCGCGTCGACACTCGCCGATGAAAAACAGATCGGCGGCCAGCTGCGGCTCCGGGAACAACGCGAAACAAGCCGGCAGTGTCGGCTGCCGGCCCGCGGGCAACGCCGTGGAGAAACGTTCACCAACCACAGCCAGATCATCGGCATGCGGCACCAGGCGAAAGGTTCCCTGGCGGATGAAACCGACATGCAGCGCAGCAATCATCTTGTAGAGCACGGTGTTGGCTTCGTTATCGGCCCCATAATCGATTTCCGGCGGCAGCCTGAGCGTCACCGTGTCGGTGGCGGCAACGCGGCCGGCAGCCAGCTCCATCGCTCCGCCGGCCAGGCCGGCAACGAACAGACTGAGCCATGGGGCAATCTGCTCGAGGACCACTGCGCTCCGCTTCTCCCGCGAGGCGAGATACGCGGCCCCACCATCGTCGAGAAGCGTTCGGGCACCGCGAAGACCGTCACGCTCATAACGCTGCAGCAGTGCCCGAACCCAGTCGGCCAACAGATGATCGGGGACCGCGATGCGGCGCGCACCCTGCTCGAGGAAGGCCAGGCAGAGGCTGTGACTGACCGGCCAGATCACCGGCACCTGGCTCAGCAACACCTCCTGTCTATCAATAGGCAGCCCGGCCAGACGACGCAGCAGATCCTCGATTTCCCACTCGTTCGGGTGAGACGGGTGAATCAATTGGTAGAATCGCTCTTGGCAGGCCTGTTCGTTCATCGTATCACGAGCTCAAACCCTGACGGCACACCGATCAGAAGACCGCTGCGACCATCTCTTTCAGAGCCGCGAGCAGATCCGGGTCGTCGGTGAGACTCTCGACAATGCCGACCAGACAGGAGGTCTGCACGTCGATACCTGAACGCACCAGGAGTCCGGCCTGGATGAGCAGCCGGGTCGATGCCCCTTCCGGCAGTCCGGACTCTTTCAGTCCGCGGCTCATCGTGCCGAGGCGCACCAGTTGCAGGGCCAGGGAGTGATCTATTCCGGCCTCTCTCGAGACGATACGCGCCTCCCGCACTTCATCGGGGTAACCAAAAGACAGGGAAACGAAACGCTGCCGGGTCGACGGCTTGAGATCTTTGAGAACACTTTGATAGCCGGGGTTGTAGGACACGGTCAATAAAAACTCGTCCGGTGCCGTCAGCAGTTCGCCCCGTTTCTCGATCGGCAGCTCCCGCCGGTCATCGGCCAGCGGGTGAATGACCACCGTCGTATCCTTTCGGGCCTCGACGATTTCATCGAGATAACAGATACCACCGACCCGGACCGCCCGGGTCAGCGGGCCGTCCAACCAGACCGTATCGTCGCCCTTGATCAGATAGCGGCCAACCAGATCGGAGGTCGACAAGTCGTCATGGCAGGAGACGGTGATCAGCGGTCGCTGCAGGCGCCAGGCCAGGTAGCGCATGAACCTCGTCTTGCCGCAGCCGGTCGGGCCCTTGAGCAGCAGCGGCAGCCGGCGCGCCGCGGCTGCAAGGGCTATGGAGACTTCTTCACCGAGCGGCAGGTAAAACGGCTCACTGCTGATCCGATGCTGTTCGATCGATTGCTGCTGATAGGCCATGCCTGTCTTCTCCTGATAAGATGAGGGTTCTCGTATCACGGTAAGTGCAGGCGCCGACGAACGCAAGGAGCGGCCCGATTTTCACTGCCGCAGCACCCATCCCACCCCGGGTCCCGCGGCGGCGAACGATCTTTTCGGCGCCGTTCCGTTCCATCCTTGACTTCTGTAAACTTTCGAAGTATTTTTGATCTCTTTTGAGTACAGCATTTCCGGCTTTTACCCGGAAATGGTGCAAATACAAACTGTTATCATACCAGCCCAGCGTGCGCAGAGGTATGCCCGTTTCTTATGTTTGAAAATCTGACAGACCGGCTCGAAGCAGTTTTCAAGAAACTCCGGGGCCACGGTGTACTCAGCGAAGAGCATATCGCCGAGGCCATGCGGGAAGTGCGCATGGCCCTGCTCGAAGCCGATGTCAACTACCAGGTCGCCCGCGATTTCGTCGATTCGGTCTCCGCCAAGGCCCTCGGCCGGGAAGTCTCCCAAAAACTGTCGCCGGGGCAGCAGGTCATCAAGATCGTCCGCGACGAACTGGTCGATTTGCTCGGCGGCAGCGCCGAACAGATCAGCCTCGACGGCCGGCAGCCGGTCACCATCATGCTGGCCGGGCTGCAGGGCTCCGGCAAGACCACCACCGCCGGCAAACTCGCCGCCCAGTTTAAGAGCACCGGGCGAAGACCCTATCTCGTACCGGCGGATATCTACCGGCCGGCAGCCATCGAGCAGTTGCAGATCCTCGGCGATCGCATCGGGGTGCCGGTTCACCCGTCGACCACCGGTAGCAAACCGGTCGACATCTGCCGCCGGGCCGTCGCCGACGCCCGCGATAACAACTACGATACGCTGATCATCGATACCGCCGGCCGCTTGCATATCGATGAGCAGCTGATGGGCGAGTTGGAAGAGATCCAGGCCGCCGTCGACCTCTCGGAGATTCTTTTTGTCGCCGACGCGATGACCGGCCAGGATGCCGTCACCGTT
This sequence comes from uncultured Desulfofustis sp., assembly GCA_964433645.1. GTDB lineage: Bacteria > Desulfobacterota > Desulfobulbia > Desulfobulbales > Desulfocapsaceae > Desulfofustis. The sequence goes on along the minus strand of CAYSSK010000044.1, from coordinate 4,818 downwards.
GCCGACACCTTCAACAAGAACCTGGAGATCACCGGCGTCGTCCTGACCAAGATGGAAGGCGATGCCCGCGGCGGCGCGGCGCTCTCGATCAAACGGGTTACCGGCAAGCCGATCATGTACGTGGGCACCGGCGAAGGTCTCGACGCTCTGGAGGTCTTCCACCCCGACCGGACCGCTTCACGCATTCTCGGTATGGGCGATGTCCTGACCCTGATCGAAAAAGCCGAAGCTGTCGTCGACAAGCAGGATGCCGATCGAATCGCCCGCAAACTGAAGCGCAGTGAGTTCACGCTGGAAGATTTCCTCGACCAGATCCAGCAGATCAAGAAGATGGGCTCGCTCGAACAGATCATGTCGATGGTGCCGGGCATCAACAAATTGCGCCAGATCAAAGACGCCCCGCAGCCCAACGAGAAGGAGCTGGTCAAGACCGAAGCAATCATCCGCTCCATGACCCGCAAGGAGCGAACCAATCACCGGATCATCGACTCCAGCCGCCGGCAGCGTATCGCCGCCGGTTCCGGCACCTCGGTGGCCGAGGTCAACCGAGTCTTGAAAAGTTACACGGAAATGCTGAAAATGCTTAAGAAAATGAGCGGCAAACCGGGCGCGATGTCCGGCATGAAACGAAGAAAGGTTCCGAAAGGAATGAGGCGATAACCCTACCACCACCGAATAAACCGCACCTCAGGACGCCGGATGGCGTTTTTTTGCAGAAAAGGAGAACTCACCCATGGCAGTAAGAATTCGCTTAACCAGACTGGGCCGCAAGAAAAAGCCTTTTTACCGAATCGTCGTTGCCGACAGCGAAGCCTCACGTGACGGCAAATTTCTCGATATCCTCGGCACCTACGACCCCCTGCAGGACCCCGCCGGCATCAGTATCAACAACGAGAAATTGCAGGATTGGCTCGGCAAGGGCGCCCTGCCGACCACCACCGTGAAAAGCCTGATCAAAAAGGCCGCCGTCGTCGGTTGAGTAGGATCATGAAGGATCTGATCGCCCATATTGCCGAATCGCTCGTCGACCACCCCGACCAGGTCGTCGTCAACGAGCAGGAGACCGAGGACAGCGTGACCATCGAACTGACGGTGGCCCGCGAAGACCTCGGCAAGGTGATCGGCAAACAGGGACGGACGGCTCGGGCCATGCGGACGCTGCTGGCGGCGACCGCGACGGGGCAGGGCCGGAAGACCAGACTCGACATCATGGAGTAAGGCGCCCGCCGCCATGCCCATGTCGTACGATTTCCCCGCCGACGCCTTCCGGTTGGTCGGGAACGTGAGAAGGGCGCACGGATTGAAAGGCGAACTGAAAGTCGCGCCGCACTCCTGCGCCCCCGAACAATTCGAAGAATTCAGCCGCGTCGCCCTCGTAGCGACCGACGGCCGGATGACCGCGCTGCTCGATGTCGTCGGCGTGCGCCGCCAGCAGCAACTGGTCATCCTGAAACTTGCTACCATTGACACGCGCAGCGAAGCCGAGCTGACCGGTGGCATGGGCGTCCTGGTGCCCGCCGATCAGTTGCCCGACCCCGACGATCCGCTTGCCCCGCACCGCCTGATCGGCCTCAATGTCCGGCGTGCCGGCGAAGCCAAGGTCATCGGCACGGTGGTCGATTCGTTTGACAACGGCGCCCACCAGGTTCTCGTCATCCATTGTGGGCAACAGGAATTTCTGGTGCCGCTGGTCGCCGATATCGTCACCGGCGTCGATACCGACGGTATCGTCATCGATCCGCCACCCGGCCTCCTCGAGACGGACTCGATCGACGCCACGGACGGGCGCTGAAGGCAGCGAAGATGCTCTTTTCGATAGTGACCATCTTTCCCGACCTGTTCGACTCACCGCTGCGCGACGGCATGGTCGGCAAGGCCATCAGCGAGCGGAAAATAGCCGTCGACCTGGTCAATATCCGGCAGTTCGCTACCGACCGTCATGGGACCACCGACGATCGCCCGTACGGCGGCGGCGAAGGCATGGTGATGAAGCCGGAACCGCTGGCCCGGGCACTGCAGCAGGTACGAGCCACGGCCCGGCCATCGGTCCGGGTGATACTGCTCAGCCCGCAGGGACGCCTGCTGCGGCAGGACGTCGCCGAAGAGCTGGCGGATCCGTCGAGTCAGTTGGTCCTCATCTGCGGCCGCTACGAAGGGGTGGACGAACGGTTTCGCCGTCGTTATGTCGACGACGAGATCTCCATCGGCGATTATGTCCTGACCGGCGGCGAACTTGCCGCCCTGGTCATCATCGATGCGGTGACCCGCCTGATTCCCGGCGTGCTCGGCTGCCGGGCCTCGGCGGAAAACGACAGTTTTTGCGGCAACCTGCTCAAGCACCCGCAATATACGAGGCCGCGGGTCTTTGAGGGACACAGCGTCCCGGACGTGCTGCTGAGCGGCGATCACCGAAAGATCGGCGAACATCGCTTCCTTGCCTCGGTCCGCCAGACCCTGCAGAGACGACCGCAATTGCTCGCCGGCCGCCAGTTCAGCGCACCGGAAACGGCGCTGCTGAAGCAACACGGATTGTGGCCGGATATCGAGGCGCTGCTGAACCGGGGGACGCGCCCATGAGCGAAACCGCATGCCGCCTGGACATCGCGCTGCTGCACCACCCGGTGCTGAACAAAGCGGGGGAGACCATCGGCTCGGCGGTCACCAATCTCGACCTGCACGATCTGGCCCGCGCGGCACGGACTTACGGAGTCGGCAGGTATTATCTGGCGACCCCGTACGAGGACCAGCACGAATTGGTGGCACAGATCATCGGCCACTGGCAGGACGGGCACGGGGCCGCTTACAACCCGGCCCGCAAAGAGGCATTGGCGATCATCAGTCCGGCCTACAGCCTCGACGAGATCGTCGCCGACGTCCGGACCAGGCGCGGCCAAACGCCGTTGCTGGTGGCTACCAGCGCCAAGCCATGCGCCGGCGCCGTCGGCTATCGGGAGATGCGCGATCAGCTGGAGCACGACCGGCACCCCGTTCTGCTGTTGTTCGGCACCGCACACGGGCTTGCCCCCCAATGTCTTGCTCGGGCGGACAAGGTGTTACAGCCGATCCGCGGCAGATCGCCGTACAATCACCTATCGGTGCGGTCGGCGGTGGCGATCGTGCTCGATCGGTTGCTCGGGGTGCCCTGAGGGCCGGCACGCTCCAGACAACCGTCGGCAACCGCCGGCATGACGGGAACATCCGGTTGCTAACCCCGGCCGAGCGGCCGGACCCCGCTGCGGCGGTGATGCGGCCATCGGTTTGAACGGTTTTATACCAGGCAGTCAAACAACGAGAACAACGAGAAGAGTAAAGCCATGAATCAACCAATCATCGATAAAATCGACCAGGAACAGATGCGCTTCGATCACCCCGCCTTTCGCCCGGGTGATACGGTCAAGGTTCATATCCGGATCATCGAAGGCAACAAGGAACGGATCCAGATCTTCCAGGGCGTGGTTATCAAACGCAAACGCGGCGCCATGGACGCATCCTACACGGTTCGTAAGATCTCCCACGGCGTCGGTGTCGAGAAGACCTTCGCGCTGCACAATCCGCGCATCGAAAAGATCGAGCATGTCTCGTCTGGTCGCGTCAGACGGTCGCGGCTCTATTACCTCCGCGAGCGCCGTGGTAAAGCAGCCCGTATCCGTGAGCGCGGCATCAACTGATCCCGCCGGTCCCTTCACCGCCGCGAGGCCGGCCCGATGACCACCGGGACCGGCCCGGGCGGCGCGATGGCGATGCCGTTGTTTACGGCGCCGGCCGGCGACAGCGACACCTTTGGGTTTGAACGGTTGCTGTTCTCCCGCGGTTTTCGTTGCATCGCCGGCACCGACGAGGCCGGCCGGGGCCCGCTGGCCGGACCGGTGGTCGCCGCCGCGGTGGTCCTGCCGCCCGAGGTCGACTACCGACTGTTCCGCGACTCGAAGCAGACGACCGGCCGGCAGCGCCACCGGCTGCGCGAGCATCTCCGGGAAATCGGCGCCGCTATCGGTATCGGCTGCGTCGATGCCGCCACTATCGATCGAATCAACATCCTGCAAGCCTCGCTGCGAGCGATGGCCGACAGCCTCGCCGCCCTGGCCGACCACGGCATCGAGCCCGATTTCGTACTGGTCGACGGCATCTGCGGTGTGCCGGTGATCACCCCCCAGCAGCCCCTGGTCAAGGGTGATTGCCGCAGTGCCTCGATCGGGGCCGCATCGATCATCGCCAAAATCACCCGGGACGAGATGATGGCCGATTTGCATGAGTGCTATCCGGCCTACGATTTCCTGGCCAACAAGGGCTATCCGACCGAACGCCACCGCCAGGCGGTGCGGCGGCACGGCCCGAGTCCGGTGCATCGCCTCAGCTTCAAGGGAGTCAGGGAATTTGTCACGCCGTCGGACTGAACTCGGCAAACGGGGCGAACAGCTGGCGGTCGATTTTCTGGCCGCGGCCGGATATCGGATCGTCGAGCGCAACTACCGGGAAAAATGCGGAGAGATCGATATCATCGCCCGCGACGGACCCACCTGGGTGTTCATCGAAGTCAAGGCCCGGCGAAGCCGCCGTTACGGCGCCCCGGTCGAAGCGGTCACCAGCCGTAAACAGCACCAGATCAGCACCACCGCGCTGCTCTATCTGAGCCGGCAGGGGCTGCTTGAAGCACCGGCCCGCTTCGACGTGGTCGGTATCGATCTGGCCGACGCCGCCCGGCCGCGGATCGATCACCTCAAAGACGCCTTTTCCACCGGCTAAATGGTATGAGCCGGGGTGCGACGAACAATGAAAATCGGCACCGTGGTCGTATGGGCTGGTTGATCCTCCCTCCGG